>DASUNK010000313.1:0-5455 GCA_036277195.1 Longimicrobiaceae bacterium
CCTCGGCCAGCGGCACGTCCGCCAGCTCGGGCTGCAGCGGCGCGCTGTCCGGCTGCAGCGCCAGGTCCAGGTCGCGCTCCATGGCCTCACGCTCGAGCGCGCGGCGGTCGGCGGTGTCCTCCCCGCCCCCGCCGCAGCCGGCCAGAATAGTGGACAGCGGCAGCGCCAGCAGCAGCACGCCCGCACGTGTCGTCCTGGTCATCGAAATCGCTCCTGATCCCCGTGGTGGCTTGTATTCCCGGGGCGCGGGGGGTATCGTCCCATTCCACCCGCCCACGCCCGCGGCCACCCCCCAGGGGGCAACGCCTGTGCCAGGTTGCAAGTGAAAGAGCTGAAAGCACTTCTGCCGTACCTGCGCCGCTACCGGGGGCAGATTTCGGTGGGGATCGTGATGGTGCTGGCGGCCAACGCCCTGAGCGTCGCCAGCCTGGAGTTCATCAAGCAGGGAGTGGACGTGCTGGCGCGGCCGGGAGCCTCGCGCGGGGCCATCGGCGGCTACGCGGCGCTCTCGGCGGCGGTGGCCGTGCTGGCGGGGGCGGCGCGCTACTGGATGCGCGAGATCCTCAACGGCACCAGCCGCCGCGTGGAGACGGACCTGCGCGACGACTTCTTCGCCCACCTGCTGCGGCTCGACGCGCCCTTCCACGCCGCCCACCCCACGGGCGAGATCATGAGCCGCGCCACCAACGACATCGCGGCCGTGCGCATGGTGGCGGGGCCGGCGTACATGTACCTGATCAACACGGTGGTCTTCGGCCTCTTCGCCATCGGGCGGATGCTCTGGATCGACCCGGCGATGACCGTGCTCTCCCTCCTCCCCATGGTGCTCCTCCCCCCCGTCACCCTCTACTTCGGCAACGTCATCCACGCGCGCTTCGAGCAGATCCAGGAGCAGTTCGGCGTCCTCTCCACCGCCGCGCAAGAGAACCTGGCGGGGCAGCGCATCGTGAAGGCGTACGGGCAGGAGGAGTACCAGTCCGCGCGGATGGACGAGCTGGCGCGCGACTACATGCGCCGCAACATGGAGCTGGCGCGGACCTCGGGGCTCCTCTTCCCCGTCCTGGGGCTCCTCTCCGGGGCGGCGATGGCGGTGGCGCTCTGGACCGGGGGGCGGGCCATCCTGTCCGGGCGGGTGACGGTGGGCGACTTCGTCCTCTTCATCCTCTACCTGGGGATGCTGATGTGGCCGCTGATCGCGCTGGGGTGGGTGACGAACCTCTTCCAGCGCGGCGCCGCCTCCATGGGGCGGGTGTCGCGCATCCTGGCGATGGAGCCGGCGGTGGCGGACCCGGCGGAGCCCGCCGCGCCGGAGGAGGTGCGCGGCGAGGTGGAGTTCCGCGGCGTCTCCTTCCGCTACCCGGGGACGGAGCGTTGGGTGCTGCGCGGGGTGTCGTTCCGCGTCCCCGCGGGCGCCACGGTGGCGGTGGTGGGGCCCACGGCCAGCGGCAAGAGCACGGTGGTGTCGCTGCTGGCCCGGCTCTACGACCCCACCGAGGGCGAGGTGCTGCTGGACGGGGTGCCGCTGCCGCGCTGGCCGCTGGCGCGGCTGCGGGCGGTGGTGGCCATGGTGCCGCAGGACACCTTCCTCTTCTCCGCCACCATCGCCGAGAACCTGGCGCTGGGCTTCGACGAGCCCGACCCGGCGGCCCGGCAGGCCCGCGTCCGCGCCGCCGCCGCGGTGGCCCGGCTCGACGCCACGGTGGAGGAGTTCCCGGACGGCTACGACACCCTGCTGGGCGAGCGGGGGATCAACCTCTCCGGCGGGCAGAAGCAGCGGGCGGCGCTGGCCCGCGCCGTGGCCCGCGACGCCCGCATCCTGGTGCTCGACGACGCCCTCTCGGCGGTGGACACCCACACCGAGCACGAGATCCTGGAGGGGCTGCGCGGCGTGCGCGCGGGGCGCACCAGCGTCATCGTGAGCCACCGCGTCTCCGCGGTGATGGACGCGGACCTCATCCTGGTGCTGGACGACGGCCGCATCGTGGAGCAGGGCACGCACGAGGAGCTGCTGCGCCGCGGCGGCGTCTACGCCGCGCTGCAGCGGCGGCAGCTCCTGGCCGAGGACCTGGCGGGGGACGGTGTCCTTGCAGCCGCCGGAGACGAGGTCTAGATTGCGGTCTTCAAACGTTCCCACCAGGCAGGCATGACCGATCTCCGACTGTACGTCCAGGGGGACCAGGAAGCCGCCGCGCGACTCCGGGAAGTGCTGTCGCGTGAGGGCTTCCGGTTCGTGGAGTCTCCCCGGTCGGAGCCCGCGCCCCCCTCGTCCTCGGCCATCGCCATCGACCTCGACGGCAGCAGCGCCTCGCCGCGCGAGCTCGGGCGCCGCGTCGAGGAGCTGGAGCGCGTGGTGCTGGAGCTGCGCAACCTGGACGTGGCCAAGTCGCAGTTCCTCACCAACGTCTCGCACGAGCTGCGCACCCCGCTCACCGCCATCGTCACCTACGGCGAGATCTTCCGCGACGGGCTGCTGGGCGAGATCTCCCCGCGCCAGCGCGACGCCATCGAGTCCATGATCGGCTCCAGCCGGCAGCTGCTGGGGATGATCGAGGAGATCCTGACCTACGCGCGCACCAACGCGCAGGCCATCGTGCTGGCGCCCACGGAGTTCGCCATCGAAGAGGTGATCGACTCCGTGTACGACATGAACGCCTCGCTGGTGGAGCGGAAGTCGCTGCGCTTCCGCGCCGAGGTGAGCCCGGAGCTGCCGGCGGTGTGGGCGGACCGCGACAAGGTGGCGCACGTGCTGCGCAACCTGGTGGGGAACGCCATCGACTTCACCCCGGACACGGGGGTGGTGACGGTGGCGGCGCGGCGCTCGAAGAACGATCCCAGCTGGGCCGAGGTGGTGGTGACGGACACGGGGATCGGCATCGACCCGCAGCACCACGAGCTGATCTTCCAGGAGTTCGCGCAGGTGGACGCCAGCCGGGCGCGGCTGCACCACGGCACCGGGCTGGGGCTCTCCATCGCCCGCAAGTTTGTGGAGCTGCACGGCGGGCAGATCTGGGTGGAGAGCGAGCTGGGGACGGGGAGCCGCTTCTACTTCACGCTGCCCACGGTGGAGGCCGGCCGGGGCGGCGGGAACGAGGCGTGAGCGCGGGGGAGCGGAAGACCATCCTGCTGGTGGAGGACAGCGACGCCATCCGGGAGGCGTTCACCCTGCTGCTGGAGGAGAGCGGCTACGGGGTGATCGGAACCGCCAGCGGCGACGAGGCGGTGCGGCTGGCGGGGGAGCGGGCGCCGGACCTGGTGCTGCTGGACCTGGGGCTCCCCGGGAAGGGCGGGGTGCAGGTGGCGCTGGAGATCAGGGGGAGTCCGGAGACGGCGCGCATCCCGATCGTGGCCGTGACCGGACGCGACGACGACGCGCAGCGGCGGGCGTGCCGCGAGGCCGGCTGCGCGGCGTTCCTGGTGAAGCCGCTGGACACGCGGGCCCTCATCCGCAGCCTCCCGCTCTACCTCGCGCGCCCCGCCGCGGACGACCCCGACGACCCCGTCCCCTCGCCCTCCTGATGCCCTACATCCCCGACGGGAAGGTCTCGGGGGGCTCGCCGTCGGCGTGCGGCTCCAGGTGGAGCGGGCGCAGGGCGTGGCTGCGGTCGATGTACAGCATGGCGTCGTAGCGGTACGGCAGCACGGTAGGGACGTAGTTGCCGTGGCGCTCGCGGCGCGGGTCGTACACCACCCCGATGGCGCGGTGGCCCCGCGCGTCGAGCGCGCCCGGCACCTCGTCCAGCGCGTCCAGCAGGAGGAGCTTGTCCTCCGCCCCCGCCGCGTGGAAGACGGCTTCCCAGCTCCCCTCGCGCGCCTCGGGCACCGTCATCCGCTCCATCGGCGCCCCCCACTCCTCCCCCGCGACCACGCTCCCCGCGTACGACGAGAAGCCGACGATCACCGTCTCCCCGCCGTATTCCTGCCGCGCCAGCTGCCCCACGTTGACCATGCCGGCGCGCGCCATGTCGGTGGCGCGCGCGTCGCCCACGTGCGTGTTGTGCTCCCAGACGATGGCCTTCGAGTCGGGGCCGTGGTGCTTCAGCAGGCGGTCCAGCGTCTCCATCATGTGCGTGTCGCGCACGTTCCAGCTGGCCGCGCCGCCGCGGAGCATGGTGCGGTAGTAGAGCTCGGCGTTGCGCGCCACCAGCGCGTTCTGCTCGGCGTTGAAGAACGCCTCGCGCCCCTCCTCGGGGCGGTGCTCCGGCGCCTTCGCCCGCAGCTCGGCCAGGGCGGCCACCACCTGGCGCTCGCACGAGGTGGGGACCACGGCGGTGGCGAAGGCGTACTCCTGCACGTCCTCCTCGTACGGGTCGAAGCAGCCGTAGGCGCGGCGGGCGCGGGCGGCGGCCTGCGGATCGACCCGTTCCAGGTAACGGACCACGACGCCCATCGAATCCCAGAGCGAGTAGACGTCCAGCCCGTAGAACCCCACCCGCCGCTCCTCGGGGAGGGCGGCGTTGTGCCGCCGCAGCCACTCGGCCAGCGCCACCACCTCCTCGTTGGCCCACATCCAGGTGGGCCAGCGCTCGAAGGCGTGCAGCACGGCGCGGGCGGTGCCGCCGGCGTCGGGGAAGCCCTTGACGTAGCGGTTGACGCACCAGCAGTCGGGCCAGTCGCCCTCGACCGCGATGAAGGAGAAGCCCTGCTCGGCGACGAGGCGGCGGCTGATGCGGTCGCGCCAGGTGTAGTACTCGCGGGTGCCGTGCGAGGCCTCGCCCAGCAGCACCACGCGGGCGTCGCCGAGGCGCTCCAGCAGGGGGTCCAGGTCGGCGTCGTCCCGCAGCGGGAGCGACTGCTCGGCGACGGCGTCGATGAGCGGCTGCGTGGACATGGCCCCCTCCGCCCGCACGTTCTACGCCCGCAGGCGCACCAGCACCCCCTCGTCTCCCCGCAGCGCCAGCGTGCCGGAGACCGCCTCGCCGCGGCGGCCGCCGTGCGTAGAGAGCGCCACCTCGCCCGTCCCGATCTCGCGCGGCAGCGCCAGCCCGGCCGGCGCATCGCCCAGGTTCAGCGCCACCAGGAAGCGGGTGCCGCCGTGCTCGCGCAGCCAGGCCAGCACGGCGCCGGAAGCCTCCACCGGCGCGTAGCCGCCCAGGGCCAGCGCCGGCTCGGCGCGGCGCAGCGCCAGCAGCGCGCGGTAGAGCGAGAGGAGCGAGGCGGGGTCGCCGCGCTGGGCTTCGACGTTCACCGCGGCGTGGTCTTCCGCCACGGGGAGCCAGGGGGTGCCGGTAGTGAACCCCGCGTGGGGCGAGGCGTCCCACTGCATCGGCGTGCGCTCGGGATCGCGCCCCAGACCGCGGCCGGGGAGGTTCTTCTCCCACGGGTCCTGCACCCGGCCGGGCGAGATCGGCACGTCCGTCATCCCGATCTCGTCGCCGTAGTACAGCGTGGGCGTGCCGCGCAGCGCGAGGAGCAGCAGCGCGGCCACGCGCGCCTGCGCCGGCCCCACGCGGCTGGC
>DASUNK010000314.1:0-13941 GCA_036277195.1 Longimicrobiaceae bacterium
GGGCCGGCGGGGGCGTATCTTCCTCTCCTCTCCCGCGTTCCGGCGTCTCCTCCCACCGCCTCAGGGACCATGCTCTCTCGCCGCGACTTCCTCCACGCCGCCGCCCGCCCCGCCGCCGCGGCCGCGCTCCTGGGCACCGCCGACCCGCGGCGCCTGCGCGAGACGGTGGACGCCCTGGCCCGCTTCACCGGCACCCCCGCCGAGATCGCCCGCGACGAGGACTTCTGGTACGTGGTGCAGCAGGCGTTCACCGTGGACCGCAGCCTCATCAACCTGAACAACGGCGGCGTGAGCCCCGCGCCGCGCGTGGTGCAGGAAGCCATGAAGCGGCACCTGGACTTCTCCAACCACGCGCCCACCTACACCATGTGGCGCATCCAGGAGCCGCAGCGCGAGACGGTGCGCGCCGGCCTGGCCCGCATGTTCGGGGCGGACCCGGAGGAGATCGCCCTCACCCGCAACGCCTCGGAGAGCCTGCAGATCTGCCAGCAGGGCTTCGACCTGCGCCGCGGCGACGAGGTGGTGACGAGCAACCAGGACTACCCGCGGATGATCACCACCTGGCAGCAGCGCGAGCGCCGCGAGGGCATCCGCCTGGTGCAGGTCTCCCTCCCCGTCCCCGCCGAGGACCCGGCGGAGGTGGTGCGCCGCTTCGAGGCCGCCGTCACCCCGCGCACGCGGCTCATCCACATGTGCCACATGATCAACCTCACCGGGCAGATCCTGCCGGTGCGCGAGGTGGTGCGGATGGCGCGGGCACGGGGGATCCCGGTGATCGTGGACGGGGCGCACGCCTTCGCGCACTTCGACTTCACCCATGCGGACCTGGAGTGCGACTACTACGCCTCCAGCCTGCACAAGTGGCTCTTCGCCCCGCACGGCACGGGGCTGCTCTACGTGCGGCGCGACAAGATCCGCGAGCTGTGGCCGCTGCAGGCGGCGGCCCCCGTGCTGGACGCCGACATCCGCAAGTTCGAGGAGATCGGCACCCACCCGGCGGCCAACTACCTGGCCACGGCGGAGGCCATCACCTTCAGCGAGGGGATCGGGGCGAAGCGGAAGGAGGCGCGGATGGTCCATCTCCGCGACCGCTGGATGGACGCGCTGAAGGGGAGCGGGCGGGTGCGCTTCCACACCAGCCAGAAGCCGGGGATGGCGTGCGGCCTGGCGACGGTGCAGATCGTGGGGGTGGACCCGGGACAGCTCGCGGCGCACCTGCTGGCGCGGCACCGCATCATCACCAGCCCCATCAAGCACGCCGAGTTCGAGGGGGTGCGCATCACCCCGAACGTCTACACCACCCTGGCGGAGCTGGACGTGTTCGTCGAGGCCATGCTGCGCGTGGCGCGTGACGGGCTGCCGCCGGCGTGATCGCCGCTCAGACCAGGAGCGCGCCGGCCGAGTTGCCGTGGCCGGGCGCGGGCGCCGACGCCACGCGGTTGCGCCCTTCGTGCTTGGCCTGGTAGAGCGCCCGGTCCGCCGCGTCCACCAGGTCGTTGGGCGTCAGCCGGGGGCTGGGCGCCACCGTGGCCACCCCCAGGCTCACCGTAACCGCCGTCCCCGCCGACGAGGCCTGGTGCGGGATGTGGAGGTCCTCCACCCGCCGCCGCAGCAGCTCCGCGAAGATTCCCGCGCCCTCCTCCGGCGTCCCCGGGAGGAGCACCGCGAACTCCTCGCCCCCGTAGCGCGCCACCACCTCGCCCGCGCGCTGCACCGCTCCCTTCAGCACCCCCGCCACCTCGCGCAGGCACTGGTCGCCCCGGCGGTGGCCGTAGGTGTCGTTGTAGTCCTTGAAGCAGTCGATGTCGATCATGATGAGCGAGAGCGCCTGCCCGCTCCGCGCCGCCCGCCGCCACTCCACCGCCAGCGCCTCGTCGAAGTGGCGGCGGTTGGCCACCTCGGTCAGCCCGTCGAGCGAGGAGAGGCGCTCCAGCCGCTGGTTGGCCTCGCGCAGGCGGTCGTTGGCCTCTTCCAGCGCCTGGTTGATGGAGGCCATGTGGATGGCGCCCGCCAGCTGGTCCGCGAAGGTGCGGAACGCCACCTCGCTCTCCTGCGTGAAGATGTCGGGCGCGTCGCTCTCCAGGTTCAGCACCCCCAGCGGCCGGCCGCGGTAGAGGATCGGCACCACGAACTCCGCCACGGTGCTGTCGTTCACCTCCAGGTAGTCGGGATCGGCGCGCACGTCGGGCACCAGCTGCGGCTGCCCCGAGCGCAGCGCCCGCCCCACGATCCCCTGCTGCACCGACCACACCTTCCCCTGCGCCGAGGGGCGCGGCACGCTCCCCGCCACCGCCGTCTCCGCGAAGGTGCCTGCGTCCATGTCCGCCAGGAGGATGGAGACCACCAGCAGCGGGAAGCGCTCGTGGATGTATCCCACCACCCGGTCCAGGAGGAGCTGGAGCTCGCCGGCGTCCATGGCCGCCTTCGACACCTCGCTCACCATCTCCAGCAGGCGGGCGCGGTAGGTCAGCTCCTGGTGCAGCCGCGCGCTGGCGATGGCGCCGCCGATCTGCTCGGCCACCGTCTCCAGCAGGGGGAGCTGGTCGTGGAAGGCGCCCAGCCGCGGGCTCTCCAGGTTGAGCAGCGCCACCACCTCGCCGCGGTGGCGCACGGGGACGCACAGCTCGGAGAGGGTGCCCAGCTGCGTCTCCACGAAGTTGGGATGGTCCCGCACGTCGTCCAGCAGCAGGGGCCTGCCGGTGAGCGCCACCTCACCCACCACCCCGCTCCCGATCTCGCGGTTGTAGCCCACGTACACCTGCGAGGGGAGCGTGGAGGAGAGCGCCTCGCAGACGAAGCGCCCCCGCGCCCGGTCCAGCGACACGCAGGCCACGAACTCCCAGCCGAACTTGCGCAGCAGGGCGTCGGTGATGCGCTGGAGCATCGGCCGCAGCTCCAGGTCGAGCGTGGCGATGCGGGCGATCTCGTTGAGGATCTCCAGGTGCTCCGTGCGGCGGATCATGCGGCCGGGTGCGGGCGAAGGCGCCGTTTGCATTGCCGGAGGCGGTGCGGGGACCCCGGGTGCGCGCCGGCAGGCCCGCACCCCTGCGACAGGAGAAATAAACTGGTACGCAAGGCCGTGCCAGTTGCCGCTACGTATCCGCCGTCCGATGCTCTCTTCGCTCAGTTTGGGCACCGAACGGTAAACGTTTCGGGGCGGAGGCGATGGAAGGGACTCCCGGAGGCTACGCCGGCGGGGGTGGGAGCGGATGCGTGGGGACGACGGCGGTGGCTTCGATCTCGATCTGGGCGCGCGCCTCCACCAGCCCGGCGACCACCACCACCGCCATGGCCGGGTAGTGGGCGCCGAAGGTCTCGCGGTACGCCTCGCCCAGGGCGGGGCCGGCGGCGAGGTAGGCGGCGCGGTCGGTGACGTACCAGGTGAGGCGCACCACGTGGCGGGGCTCGGCGCCGGCCGCGCGGAGCACGGCGGCGACGTTGCGGAAGGCCTGGCGCGCCTGGCCGGCGAAGTCGTCGGTCTCGAACGCGCCCGTCTCGGGGACCCAGCCGATCTGCCCCGCCACGAACACCATCCGCCCCTCGGCGGCGATGCCGTCGGCGTAGCCGCGCGGGCGCGGCCACCCGGCGGGGCGGAGCACCTCCGAGCCGCTCACCCCTCGCCCTCGCGCAGGCGGAAGCGCTGCAGCTTCCCCGTCTGCGTGCGCGGCAGGCTCGCCACGAACTCCACCCGGCGCGGGTACTTGTACGGGGCGATCTGGCTCTTCACGAACTCCTGCAGCACCTTCACCAGCGCCTCGCCCGCCGCCTGTCCCTCGCGCAGCACCACGAACGCCTTCACCACCTGCCCGCGCTCCTCGTCGGGCGCGCCCACCACGGCGCACTCCAGCACGGCGGGGTGCTCCAGCAGCACGTTCTCCACCTCGGGGGCGGCGATGTTGTAGCCGGAGGAGATGATCATGTCGTCGGTGCGCGCCTGGTACCAGAAGTAGCCGTCGGCGTCCATCCGGTAGGCGTCGCCGGTGAGGTTCCACCCGTCCTGCACGTAGCCGCGCTGGCGCTCGGGGTCGTCCAGGTAGCGGCAGCCGGTCGGCCCCTTCACCGCCAGCCGCCCCACGGCGCCGGGGGCCGCCGGACGCCCCTCGTCGTCCAGCACGGTGGCGCGGTAGCCGGGGACGGCCTTCCCGGTGGAGCCGGGGCGGATGTCATCCCCCGAGGCGCTGATGAAGATGTGCAGCATCTCGGTGGCGCCGATGCCGTCGACGATCTCGATCCCCGTCGCCTCGCGCCAGAGCTCGAAGGTGGCGGCCGGGAGCGCCTCGCCCGCGGAGACGCACCTGCGCAGCGAGGAGAGGTCGAAGTCCTTGGCCACCCCCGCCATGGCGCGGTAGGCGGTGGGCGCGGTGAAGCAGACGGTGGCGCCGAACTCCTGGATCCCCTGCAGCAGCTGCGGGGGCGTGGCCTGCTCCAGCAGCAGGGTGGAGGCGCCCACGCGGAAGGGGAAGAGGATGAGCCCGCCCAGCCCGAAGGTGAAGGCGAGCGGGGGCGAGCCACAGAAGAGGTCGTCTGCGCCGGGGCGCAGCACGTGGCGCGAGAAGGTGTCGCAGCAGGCCAGCACGTCGCGGTGGAAGTGCATGGTGCCCTTGGGCTGCCCCGTGGTCCCCGAGGTGAAGGCGATGAGCGCCACGTCGTCGGCCGCGGTGTCCACGTTCTCGAACTCCGCCGGCCGGCCCGCCATGAGGGCCTCGAGCGAATCCGGGCCCTCGGCGTTGAAGCGCGCCACGCGCTCCAGCACGGGGGCGGCGGCCGCGGCCTGCTCCAGCTCGCCGGCCAGGCGCGCGTCGGTGAGGGCGAAGCGCACCCGCGCCTTCTCGGCGATGACGGCCAGCTCGCGCGCCCGCAGCAGGGGCATGGTGGCGACGACGATGCCGCCGGCCTTGAGCACGGCGAACCAGCAGGCGGCCATCATCGGGTTGTTGGGGCCGCGCAGGAGCACGCGGTTGCCGGGGACGAGCCCCAGGTCGTCGCGCAGCACCGCGGCGATGCGGCCGGCGCGCTCCAGCAGCTCGCGGTAGCTCCAGCGCCCGCCGGGGAAGACCAGGGCGGTGCGCTCGCCGTGGCCGGCGGCCACCCAGGCATCGAGCAGCTCGGCGGCGCAGTTGAGGCGCGGCGGGTAGGCGGCCAGCTCGGGAAGACCGGAGAAGTCGAGCTCCGGCCACAGCTCGCGGGGTGGCAGGTGGTCGCGCGCGAAGGTGTCGCGGTGGGCGCTGGGCGCGGACCGGGGTTCGGCCATCGTGTCCACCATCTCACGTCCCCCAATGAAGATTGGTCGTCCTCGCGCGAGCCCCGGGGGGCCCCCTCCCTGGCTCGCAAGACTCGCCTGTCCCTCCCCCGTTCCGGGGGAGGGGGATTTCAGGTGCGATGGACGCAGCACATCATCGCTGCTGGTCCAGCGCCGTCCGGATCCGTCTGAGCACCGACGACAGGTCCGCCAGCACCTCTTCGTTCCGAAAGCGGATCACGCGGATGCCGGCGGCTTCCAGGACCGCCGTGCGCTCTGCATCGCGCTCCGCCTGCTGGTCGTGGACCTCGCCATCCACCTCCACGCACAGCCTGCGCGCCGGGCAGTAGAAATCCAGCACGAACCGTGTCAGCGGATGCTGGCGGCGAAAGTTGACGCCACGGATCCGCTGCCGCCGCAGTGCCTGCCAGAGCACGGTTTCCGCCGGCGTCAGCTCCTGCCGGAGCTGCCGAGCCCGCATCTCGAGCTCGGGCGTCGTGTCCCGCATCCTCGCCACCGGCTCCTCCCGCACGGAAGATCTGCTCAAGGCACGAGTTTCCCCTCCCCCGGAACGGGGGAGGGACAGGCGAGTCTTGCGAGCCCGGGAGGGGGCCGACCCGCCGGAGCGCACGCGATCAATCGCCCGGCACGGCCTCCTTCAGCAGCTGCCCCGCGATCACCAGCTTCTGGATCTCGGACGTGCCCTCGTAGATGCGGAGCGCGCGGATCTCGCGGTACAGGCGCTCCACCACCGCCCCCGCCACCACGCCGCGCCCGCCGAAGAGCTGCACGGCCCCGTCGATCACCCGCTGCGCCGACTCGGTGGCGTGCAGCTTGGCCATGGCCGCCTCGCGGGTGACGCGCGCCGCGCCGCCGTCGCGCGTCCAGGCGGCGCGGTACACCAGCAGCGCGCTGGCGTCCACCGCCAGCGCCATCTCGGCCAGCCGGGCCTGGGTGAGCTGGAAGCCGCTCAGCGGCCCGCCGAACGCCTGCCGCTCCGAGGTCCACGCCACCGCCTCGTCCAGCGCGCGCCGCGCGAAGCCGAGCGCCGCCGCGCCCACGGTGGAGCGGAACACGTCCAGCGTCCCCAGCGCCACCTTCATCCCCGCCCCGGCCTCGCCGATCAGCGCGTCCGCGCCCACGCGGCACCCCTCCAGCGCCAGCGTGCCCAGGGGATGCGGGGCGATGACCTCGATCCGCTCCGCCACGCGCAGGCCGGGGTTGTCCGCGTCCACCATGAAGGCCGCGAAGCCCCGCTCCCCGGCCTCGGGGAAGCGGCAGAAGACGGCGTAGTGGTCCGCGATGCCGGCGTTGGAGATCCACGTCTTCACGCCGTCGAGCACGTACCCGCTCCCGTCGCGGCGGGCGGTGGTGCGCATGGCGCCCACGTCGGAGCCGGCCTCGGGCTCGGAGAGGGCGAAGGCGGCGATGGCCTCGCCCGCGGCCACGCGCGGCAGGTAGCGCCGGCGCAGCGCATCGCTCCCGAAGAGCGAGACGGGCCCCGTGCCGAGCCCCTGCATGGCGAAGGCGAAGTCGGCCAGCCCCGAGGCGTACGCCAGCAATTCGCGGGCGAGGCAGAGGGTGCGCACGTCCAGCCGGTCGTGCGCGCCCCCGTGCGGGGCGACCACGGCGTGGCGCAGCCAGCCGCCGGCGCCCAGGGCGCGCACGTAGGCGCGGCAGGCGGCGTCGACATCCCCCCTCTCTTCACCCGTCAGGAGGGGGGCGAAATCGGCTGCGATCCATGCCTCCAACTCCGCCGCGAAGCGCCGGTGCTCGTCGCCGAGGAAGGGCCAGCCGAGGAAGGTGCGGTCGGCCACGGCGGGTCAGTCGCCCTGGAAGACGGGCCGCTCCTTCGCCACGAAGGCGTGGTAGGCGCGGGCGAAGTCTTCCGTCTGCATGCAGATGGCCTGCGCCTGGGCCTCGGCCTCGATGGCCTCGTCCACCCCCATCGCCCACTCCTGGTGCAGGCAGCGCTTGGTGACGCCGTGGGCGAAGGTGGGGCCCTCGGCCAGCGAGCGCGCGAGGGCCAGCGCCTCGTCCTGCAGCGCGTCGGGCTCCACCAGGCGGTTGTAGAAGCCCCAGCGCTCGGCCTCCTCGCCGCCCATGGAGCGGCCCGTGTACAGCAGCTCCGCGGCGCGCCCCTGGCCGATGATGCGGGGGAGGAGGGCGCAGGCGCCCATGTCCGCGCCGGAGAGGCCCACGCGGGTGAAGAGGAAGGCCACCTTGCTGCGGGCGGTGCCCAGGCGGAGGTCGCTGGCCATGGCGAGGATGGCGCCCGCCCCCACGCAGGCGCCGTCGATGGCGGCGACCACCGGCTGCGGGCAGGCGCGGATGGACTTCACCAGGTCGCCGGTCATGCGGGTGAAGGCGAGCAGCTCGTCCATGCGCCGCTCCTCGCGCATGCGCACCAGCGGGCCGATGATCTCGTGCACGTCGCCGCCCGAGCAGAAGTTGCCGCCCTCGCCGGTGAGGACCACCACCTTGACGTCGGTGGCGAAGGCGAGCTGGCGGAAGGTGTCGCGCAGCTCGGCGTAGCTCTCGAAGGTGAGCGGGTTCTTGCGCTCGGGCCGGCTGAGGGCGACGACCGCCACGGACCCCTCCACCCGCCAGTGGAAGGAGGTGGGGCGCAGCTCCGCCGCGAGGATCTTGGTGGTCATGGTCCCGGGTTGCTGGTTTCGGTGCGAGGCCTCCACAGGCCGCAGCACAGAGATACCCTCAAATCCCCCCTCCCGCCAGCAGCTCCTTCTGCCGCTGGAGGTTGCGCTCCAGCTGCGTCTTCCCCGTCAGGTACTGCACCGGCCACGGCTGCCCCGCATACCCCTGCTCCGCCGCCGCGTGCAGCGTCCAGTGCGGGTTCGCCAGGTGCGGCCGCGCCAGCGCGCACAGGTCCGCCCGACCCGCCGTCACGATGGCGTTCACCTGATCCGCCTCGGTGATGTTCCCCACCGCGATCGTCGCCACCCCCGCCTCGTTGCGGATGCGGTCGCTGTACGGCGTCTGGAACGCCCGGCCGTACACCGGCCGCGCGTCCGGCGAGGTCTGCCCGGTGGAGACGTGCACCAGGTCGCACCCGGCCTCGCCGAAGGCGCGGGCGATCCGCACCGACTCCTCCCCCGTCACCCCACCCTCCACCCAGTCCGTGGCCGAGATGCGCACCGACGTCGGCAGGTCCTCCGGCCACGCGTTGCGCAGCGCCCGGAACACCTCCAGCGGAAAGCGCAGCCGGTTCTCCAGCGACCCGCCGTACTCGTCCGTCCGCCGGTTGGCCAGGGGGGTGATGAAGGAGGAGAGGAGGTAGCCGTGCGCGCAGTGCAGCTCCAGCAGGTCGAAGCCGCACGCCATCCCCAGCTCGGCGGCGCGGACGAACTGCCGGACGACCTCGTCCATGTCCGCGCGCGTCATCTCGCGCGGCAGGTGCATCCCCGGGGCGTGCGCCAGCGGCGAGGGGCCCATCACCTCCCAGTTCCCCTCCGGGAGCGGCACGTCGCCCCCCTCCCAGGGGACGCGCACCGAGCCGCGCCGCCCCGAGTGCCCCAGCTGCAGGGCGAGCTTCGCCGGCGTCCAGCGGTGCACGAAGTCCACGATGCGGCGCCACGCGTCCACGTGCTCGGGGCGGTACATCCCCGTGCAGCCGGGAGTGATCCGCCCCTCGGGCGAGACGCAGGTCATCTCCGTGAACACCAGCCCCGCCCCGCCCAGCGCCCGCTCCCCCAGGTGCACCAGGTGGAAGTCGTTCGGCGTGCCGTCCTCCGCCGAGTACATGTCCATCGGCGCCACCACCACCCGGTTGGCGAAGGTGACGCCGCGCAGCCGGAAGGGGGTGAACATCGGCGGGGGGACGGTCTCGGGCTCCTCGTCCGCGCCGCCGCCGGCGGAGGCGCGGCTGGCGAACCAGCGCTCCACCCCGCCCAGGTAGGCGCCGTCGCGCAGGCGCAGGTTCTCGTGGCTCACCCGCTGGCTGCGCGTGAGCAGCGAGTAGGCGAACTGCTCCGGCTCCAGGTGCACGTAGCGCCGCACGTTCTCGAACCACTCCATGCTGTTGCGCGCCGCGTTCTGCAGCCGGAGCGCCTCGGTGCGCCGCTCCTCCTGGTACGCCTCCAGCGCCCGCTCCAGCTCCGGCTCCTCGCCCAGCAGGCGGGCCAGGGCGATGGAGTCCTCCATGGCCAGCTTGGTGCCGGAGCCGATGGAGAAGTGCGCCGTGTGTGCCGCGTCGCCGATCAGCACCCGGTGCGCCCCGCCATCCTCCGGCGCGAAGTGCCAGCGCTGGTTGGAGACGCGGGTGAAGGTCAGCCAGGGCGAGGCCAGGTGCCGGGCGTTGCTCTCCAGCGGGTGCCCCTCCAGCCAGGGGGCGAAGGTGCGCTCGCTCCAGGCCAGGCTCTCCGCGGTGTCCATCCGGTCGAGCCCGGCCGCGCGCCAGCTCGCCTCGTCGCACTCCACGATGAAGGCGGAGCGCCGGTCGTCGAAGCGGTAGGCGTGCACCTGGAAGACGCCGTGCTCGTTCTCGACGAAGACGAAGGTGAAGGCGTCGAAGCGCCGCGTGGTGCCGAACCAGGCGAAGCGCGCGGTGCGCACGTCCAGGTCGGGGAGGAAGCGCTCCGCGTGCGTGCGGCGGAGCAGGCTGTTCACCCCGTCCGCGCCCACCACCAGGTCCGCGTCGCCCAGCCCCAGGTCGGCCAGCGCCGCGTCGTCCGGCACCTCGCACTGGAAGCGCAGCTCCGCGCCCAGGCAGGCGGCGCGCTCCTGCAGGATCTCCAGCAGCCGCACCCGCGCGATGCCGCTGAAGCCGTGGCCCCCCGAGGTGATGGTGCGGCCGCGGAAGTGGATGTCGATGTCGTCCCAGTGGGCGAAGTTGTCGGCGATGGCCCGGTAGCTCTCCTCGTCCGCCGCGCGCAGGTTGCCGAGCGTCTGGTCGCTGAAGACCACGCCCCAGCCGAAGGTGTCGTCCGGGCGGTTGCGCTCCAGCACGGTGACGCGGTGGGCGGGGTTCGCCTTGCGGAGCAGGAGTGCCAGGTAGAGCCCCGCCGGCCCGCCGCCTAGGATGGCGACCTTCAGGGGGCGGGAGATGGCGGGCCGCGCGGGGGGGTCTGCGCCGGGGTGCACGCGTGCGAGTCTCCGGGGAGGGGTCGGCAGCGGGTCGGAGTCAGTTTACGCGGCTGACGGGGGCGGGGAAAGGCACGGGGGGTGATGGGGGAAACGAGAACGGGGAGCATCCCGCAGGATGCTCCCCGTTGCGCGCAGTAGCGGAGGAGGGACTCGAACCCCCGACACGCGGATTATGATTCCGCTGCTCTAACCAGCTGAGCTACTCCGCCTCGATGATAGCGGGGGCGGGATTCGAACCCGCGACCTTCGGGTTATGAGCCCGACGAGCTACCAGGCTGCTCCACCCCGCGTCAAGTAGCTCCGAATCTAACCCGGATGTGGCGCAGCGTCAAGGGGTTTCGGGCCTCCGGCGGGGGTCCGCGGGCCCCGAATCGACCGGCACGAAGCGGTACAGCGTCTCGCCGTCGCGGATCATCCCGAAGCGCTCCCGGGCGACGCGCTCGATGGTGGGGGCGTCGCTCTCCAGCCGCCCGGCCAGGGCGCGGAGCGAGTCCGCCTCGGCGCGGGTGGCGGCCAGCGCCTCCTCGGCCGCGCGCTGCTCGCGGGCCAGGCGCCGGAGGTCGAAGGCGGAGTACTCGCCCCCCCACAGGGCGTAGTATCCCGCCACGGCGAGCCCGGCCGCCATCAGCAGCCGCCGCCCGGGGGGACGCTTCAGCCCCACAGCCCCCGGCCGGGGTAGCGCGCGGCCGCGCCCAGCTCCTCCTCGATGCGCAGGAGCTGGTTGTACTTGGCGACGCGGTCCGTGCGGCTGGCGCTCCCGGTCTTGATCTGCCCCACCCCGGTGGCGACGGCCAGGTCCGCGATGAAGGTGTCCTCCGTCTCGCCCGAGCGGTGGCTCATCACCGCGCGGTAGCCGGCGCGGCGGGCCGTCTCGATGGCCTCCAGCGTCTCGGTGAGCGTGCCGATCTGGTTGACCTTGATGAGGATGGCGTTGGCCACCCCCTCGCGGATGCCGCGCTCCAGCCGCTCGGTGCTGGTGACGAACAGGTCGTCGCCCACCAGCTGCGTGCTGCCGCCCAGGGCCTCGGTGAGCTGCTTCCACCCGTCCCAGTCGTTCTCGGCCAGCGCGTCCTCGATGGAGCGGATGGGATAGCGCCCGCACCAGTCGCGGTACAGCTCCACCATCTCCGCGGCGGTCTTCCGCTCGCCGGACGACTTGTGGAAGACGTACGCGCCGTCGCGCCAGAGCTCGGAGGCGGCGACGTCCAGCGCCAGCACCACCTCGTCGCCGGGGCGGTAGCCGGCCTGCTCCACGGCCTGGAGGATGAGGTCGAGCGCGTCGTCGTTGTCGGCCAGGTCCGGCGCGAAGCCGCCCTCGTCGCCCACGCCGGTGCTCTTCTTCTGCGCGGTAAGCACCTTCTTCAGCGCGTGGAAGATCTCGGCGCCCATGCGCAGCCCCTCGGAGAAGCGCTCCGCGCCCACCGGCATCACCATGAACTCCTGGAAGTCCACGGTGTTGGCCGCGTGCGCGCCCCCGTTGAGGATGTTGAGCATGGGGACGGGGAGGAGGTTCGCCCCTTCCCCGCCCAGGTAGCGGTAGAGGGGGAGGCCGGCGTCCGCGGCGGCCGCGCGCGCGGTGGCGAGCGAGACGGCCAGGATGGCGTTGGCGCCCAGGCGCCCCTTGTTGGGGGTGCCGTCGAGCTCGATCATGGCCCGGTCCACCCCCGCCTGGTCGTGGGCGTCGCGGCCGGCGAGCGCCCGGGCGATCTCGCCGCCGGCGTTCGCCACCGCCTGGCGGACGCCCTTGCCCAGGTAGCGGCGCGGGTCGCCGTCGCGCAGCTCCACGGCCTCGTGCTCGCCGGTGGAAGCGCCGCTGGGGACGGCCGCGCGGCCGAGGGCGCCGGTGGAGAGCACGACGTCGGCCTCCACGGTGGGGTTGCCGCGCGAGTCGAGGATCTCCCGCGCGCGGACCTGCTGGATGGTGGCGGCCATGACGGCGAGTGCGAAAGTGCGAGAGTGCGAAAGTGCGAAAGTGCGCCCGGGGCCGGGCGGCGCGGAACGTAGGCGCGGGGGATGCCGGTGTCAACCGGACGCTGGCGTCAGCGCGCCGGGGGTAGGTCCAGCAGTACGCCGGGGAGGCCCAGCTCGCTTTCGCGCGCCGGCTCCTCCTGCAGCGCCAGCGGGAGCGCCTCGGCCACGTCGCGCGGCATCAGCCCGCGCCCGCGCTCGGCGAGCTCGGCGGCGCGCCCGGCGTACCACAGGCCACAGCCGGCGGCCTCGAACGGCTCCAACCCCACCGCCAGGAAGGCCCCGATCACCCCGCTCAGCACGTCGCCCATCCCGCCGGTCGCGATCCCCGAGTGCCCCGCCACGTTCACCAGCGCCCGCCCGTCCGGGTGCGCCACCACCGAGGGCGCGCCCTTCAGCAGCACGGTGCAGCGGAAGCGCTCCGCCGCCTCGGCGGCGGCGGCGAACGGATCCGCGGTCACGTCGCCCACCGCGCGCCCCGGGAGGAGGCGGGTCATCTCGCCGGGGTGGGGGGTGAGCACCAGCGGGCGCTCGAACGCGTCGCGCAGGGCAGGGTCGCGCCCCAGCAGCGTCACCGCGTCGGCATCCAGCAGCAGCGGCGCCTCCCCGCCCGTTAGCACGGTGCGGAGCACCGCCAGCGCCTCCTCGTCCGTCCCCATCCCGGGGCCGGCCACCACCGCGCGCGCGTCGGCCTGGAAGCCGGCATCCAGCGTGTCGCGGTCCACGAAGAGCGCCTCCGGGAGCGCCGACTGGTGCAGCAGCCGGTTGGCGCCGGGGGAGACCAGCACCGCCATCCCCGCCCCCGCGCGCAGGGCGCCCATCCCCGCCAGCACCGCGGCCCCGCCCATCCCCACCCGGCCCGCCACCAGGTAGACCTTCCCCATCCGCCCCTTGTGCGCGTCCGGCTCCACCGGCGGGAGAAGGGCGCGGGCCCAGGGGGCGGTGAGCAGCGCGTGGCGCCCCTCGGCCGCCGCCAGCGGGGGGAAGCCGATCTCCACCACCACGATGCGCCCCGCCAGCTTCCGCCCCGGGAAGAGGAGGAGCCCCCGCTTCAGCGCGCCGAAGGTCACCGTCGCCTCGGCGCGGACGGCGGCGCCGGGCGCCGCGCCGGTGGTGAGGTCCACCCCGGAGGGCCCGTCGACCGCCACCACCGGCGCGCCCGAGGCGTTCATGGCCTCGATCACCGCGGCGTAGGCGTCGCGCGGGGCGCCGGTCGCGCCGGTGCCCAGCAGCCCGTCGAGGACCACGGCCGCGCCGCGGAAGGCCTCGGCCGCCGCGCCGGCGGAGTGCGTCTCCACCTCCCAGCCGTGCAGGAGCGCCGCGTCCGGCGGGCGGCTCCCCACGCTCACCAGCGACACCTCGCGCCCCCAGGCGCGCAGCGCGCGGGCGGCGATCACCGCGTCGCCGCCGTTGTGGCCGCTCCCGGCGGCGGCCACCACGCGCCCCTCGGGAACCAGCGCCTGCACCACCGCCGCGGTGGCGCGCCCGGCGGCCTCCATCAGCACCGGCTCGGCGACCCCGTGCGCCTGCACCGCCGCGGCGTCCCACGCCTGCAGCTGCGCCGCCGTGAGCACCGGGGCCGCGCCCGCCGCGAAGAAGGGGCGCGGGAGCGGGACGTCGGGTCCGGGGTG
>DASUNK010000315.1:0-3673 GCA_036277195.1 Longimicrobiaceae bacterium
CTACCTGTCGCTCGGGTCGCTGAGCCACGACGGCTACATCGTCACCGACAACGACCACTACAGCCGCAACACCGTGCGCTTCAACGGCGCGCACCAGGTGCTCTCCAACCTGACGGTGGGCGCCAACGCGGCGTACGTGCAGACCGAGGGCGGCTTCGTACAGCGCGGCAACAGCATCAACGGGCTGCTGCTGGGCGCCCTGCGCCAGCCCCCCGAGTTCGACGCCATCAACTACCTGGACCCGACGACGGGGCTGCACCGCTCCTGGCGCTTCCAGCGCCCGGGCGCCACCGCCTTCACCAACAACCGCGGCTTCGACAACCCGTTCTACGCCCTCAACGAGGGGAAGAACACCCTGCAGTCCGGCCGCGTGTACGGCAACGTGAACCTCGACTGGCGGCCGCTGGACTGGCTCAAGGTCAACTACACGCTGGGCGCCGACTACGCGGGCGACGACCGCCTGGAGGCGCGCCCCTTCTCCTCCGCCGGGCAGCCGGTGGGCGGGAGCGTCATCCGCTGGCAGTTCACCGACCGCATCCTGGACCACAACCTGGTGGCCACGGCCGACTACACGCTGGCCCCCTGGTTCTCGGGCTCGGTCTCGCTCGGGCAGAACCTGAACGAGCAGAAGTTCCGCCAGGTGTTCGTGCAGGGGAACACGCTCATCTCCCCCGAGCCGCTGCGCCTGGACAACACCGTGGACCGCAACCCGCCCACGGACGCGGAGACCATCACCCGCTCGGAGGGCTACTTCGCCCAGGCGAGCGCGGACCTGTGGGACCAGCTCTTCCTGACCGCCTCGCTCCGCAACGACGGCTCCTCGACCTTCGGCGAGGACAACCAGCGGGCGTGGTATCCCAAGGCGAGCGCGGCGTGGACCTTCACCGACGCCTTCACGCCTCCCTCCTTCCTCTCCTACGGCAAGGTGCGCCTGGCCTACGGCGAGACGGGGCAGCAGCCCGGCGCCTACCTGCTGCAGGACGTGTTCACCAACGCGGCGCTAGTGGACTTCAACCCCGGCTCGGTGCTGACGCCGACGCTGGGCGGCCTGGGCGGCCTGTACTCGGCGCTCGCCCGCGGCAACTCGGGGATCGAGCCCGAGCGGCAGTCGGAGATCGAGACGGGGATCGACCTCGCGTTCTTCGATGAGCGCGCGGACGTCAGCGTCACCTACTACGACCAGCACGCCGAGGACGTGATCTACAACGTGCCGCAGCCCGCCTCCACCGGCTTCACCAGCCAGACGCGGAACGCGGCCGAGATCGAGAACCACGGGTGGGAAGTCACGCTGAACCTGCGTCCGGTGCGGACGAAGGACTTCAACGTGGAGTTCGGCTTCAACTGGGCCCGCAACGAGAACGAGCTGGTCAGCCTGGGCGACTCGCTGATCACGGTGACGGGCTTCAACATCGGCAGCTCCTTCGCCGGCAGCACCACCAACTCGGTGGTGGGCGAGCCGCTCGGCGTGTTCCGCGGCACGGACTTCGTGCGCTGCGGGCGCGGCGTGGCCCTGGTCTCGGGGAACGCCTTCAACACGGCGTGCGCGGGCCAGGCCGAGGGGACGCTGTACATCGGCGCCAACGGCTTCCCGGTGCAGGACCCGACCGACCAGACCATCGGCGACCCGAACCCGGACTGGACGGGCGGTGTCAACGCCAGCGTGCAGTTCCGCCGGCTGCGCCTCTCCGCCTTCCTGGACGTGCGCAGGGGCGGCCAGACGCTCAACATGACCCGCTCCTCGCTCTACCAGTACGGCACGCACAAGGACACCGAGAACCGCGCCACCTGCACGGCCGCGGGGTGCACGGGGAACGAGCAGGTGTTCGGGCAGGACCTGCTCCAGGGCCCGACGGTGGGTCCGGGCGCGGGGACCGCGGTCGCCATCGGCCAGCCCTGGTACGAGGGGCTGGGCGGCGTGGGCGGCCCGCGCGCGCAGTTCATGGAGGACGCCTCGTTCACCCGCCTGCGCGAGGTGACGGCGGCGATCAGCTTCGACGACGCGTGGGTGCGCCGGGTGGGCCTCAGCAACATCGAGGTCGCCGTCTCGGGCCGCAACCTGAAGCTGTGGTCGGACTACTCCGGGCTGGACCCGGAGATCAACGCGGGCGGCGCTGGGGCGGCCAACCGCGGAGTCGACTGGTTCGTCAACCCGCTGTCGCGGGCCTGGGTGTTCTCGATGTCGCTGAACCGCTAACGGACTGAGGAGAGACATGGCAATGCGCAAACCCGCAAGTCTCGCGGCGGTCCTGGCGCTCGGTGCGTCGATCGCCGCGTGCGACGGGTTCCTGACGGGCCCCGGCCTGACGGAGAACCCGAACAACCCGGTCGAGGTCACGCCCACGCAGCTGTTCATCGCTGCGCAGGCGTCGCAGTTCGTGCAGGAGGAGGCGCAGCTGGCCCGGCTGACCTCCATGTACGTGCAGCAGCTGGCGGGCACCAACAACCAGCAGCTGAACTGGGGGAGCCAGTACCTGTTCACCGAGGCCGACGTGACCGGGTACTTCAACGCCGTCTACGTGGGCGGCGGGCTCCAGGACCTGCGCCGGGTGCAGGCGGCGGCCGACTCGATCGGCGACAACCAGTTCGAGGGGATCGCCAAGATCTGGGAGGCGATCGTGATCGGGCGCGCCACCGCGCTCTGGGGCGACATCCCCTACCGCGAGGCGGTGACGCCGGGGATCGACCGCCCGGCGCTCGACCCGCAGCAGCAGGTCTACTCCGACCTGCAGACGCTGCTGGACGAGGCCATCACCCTGCTCGGCGGCCCCGGCCCCGGGCCGGGGAACGCCGACCTGGTGTTCTTCAACGGGCTGGCGCCCGCGCAGCAGGCGCAGCAGGTGGCGCGCTGGCGGAAGGTGGCGTACACCCTGAAGGCGCGCTACCACCTGCACACGGCGGAGCGGCTGGGGGCGGCGGCGTACACGGCCGCCCGCGCCGCCGCGCAGCAGGGGATCGACGAGGCGCCCACCAGCGTGGCCGCGGCGACGCACGGCCAGGGGCCGGGCGACCTCCGCGCCCTGCACGGCAACGACCTGGCCACCGGCAACATCTGGGCGCAGTTCCTGGGCGCCCGGCAGGACATCGTGGCCGGCCGCGTGCTGATCCAGATCCTGCAGAGCCGTCCGGGCGACCCGCGCCTGGACGGGTACTTCGACCCGGCGGTGGCGCCCGCCACCTTCCGCGGCGCCAACGGCTTCGGCGTGCTGGTGGACGGGAGCCCGGCGTCGCAGGTGGACGTGCCCACCCGCCGGCAGTTCAACTTCCGCCAGCCGATCGTGACCTGGGCGGAGAACCAGCTGATCCTGGCCGAGACCAACTTCCGGCTCGGCGCCCCGGGGACGGCGCTCACCCACCTGAACAACGTGCGCGCGGCGCTGGGGCTGGCCCCGCTGGGGGCGGTGACGCTGGAGGACATCCTGCAGGAGAAGTACATCGTCCAGTTCCAGAACATCGACGCGTACAGCGACTACCGGCGCACCTGCTACCCGATCCTGACGCCGGGCGGGCAGCCGCCCGCCACGCAGGTGCCGGCGCGCGTGCCGTACGGGAGCCTGGAGCGCCTGAACAACCCCAACATCCCGGTGCCCGGTGCGGCGCCGGCGACCAACTGGAACGACCCGAACCCCTGCACCGGGGTGGTGGTCTGAGGCAGGCCGGCGTCGCCGCCGCGGGG
>DASUNK010000316.1:0-2905 GCA_036277195.1 Longimicrobiaceae bacterium
CGCCTGCACCTCGAACTCGTTCATCCCCGGCTCCACCGTGCGCATGGCGTCGAGGTGGGCGAAGGAGGTGATCTCGATGGCGCGGCGCAGCAGGTCCAGCTCGGCCGGGCTCTTGGTGCCGCGCAGCCGGTTGAGCTCGCCGGTGAGCGACGCCTCCTGCGCGCCCGCGTGTGCCGCCACCAGCTCGCGCACCAGCTGCTGGTCCGCGCGCAGGGCGCCGCTGTCGGGCGCGTCGTCGGCGTAGGGCGAGACGGTGTAGACGGTCTTCAGCCCGGCGGCCAGCAGCGAGTCGAGCACGGGCCGCAGCTGCGTGGCCTCGCGCGCGGGGATGCCGCTGAGCGCCGTGGCGCGCTCGGTACCCAGCCGGGCGCCGTTCCACACCTCGGTGGCGGGGTCGCGCGGGCGGACGAAGAGGGTGCTGCGCGCCCGCCCGCCGGAGCGCGCCACCACCAGCACCGCGCCCGGCTCCACGATCCCGGCCAGGTAGCGGAAGGCGGGGTTCTGCACCACGCCGTGGGGATCCACCTCCGGCTCGACGGCGCCGAAGACCACCAGCACGCCGTCGTCCGGCATGCGGGCGGCCAGCGCCTCGCGGCGGCGGGCGTACTCCTCGCGGGCGATGGGCGTCGGCGCGGCGCGCGGCTCCGGGTCGGGCCCGGGGTCGCAGGGGGCGGCCGCGGGGAGGAGCGCCGCCAGCGCGGCGAGGGAGAGCAGGCCGGCACGGAGCTTCATGTCACGCCTCGGGTGGGGTGGCGAGCGGCGAAATTTTTAGCACCATGGGGCGAAGGATACGGGCGTCTCCGCCCGGGGACAATGCGGTGGGGCCGATGCTAACCGGGAGCTAATCCCGGGGCGGTTGCCGGGGGACCCCGCCCCTGCGCCTCATCCGTGCCCACCGGAGGAGAGCCATGCAGAACCGGTGGTGGGGGTCGAGTCGGCCTTCTCGGCGCGGGGGGCGGCGCCCCACGGCAACCGTCGCCGTCAGGTGAAGAATTTAGCAGTCACGCCCGGAACTCCGCCCCCGCGCCTCATCCGTGCCCACCTGGAGGAGAGCCATGCAGAACCCGTGGTGGGGGTCGAATCGGCTTTCTCGGCGCGGGAGCAGGTCCCGACGGGGGTTCCAATTCCGTCGAGGAAGAAGGTAGCAGGCCCGGCGCCGCGGGCCGCGCGCGGTGGGACGTCTCGCCGTACGGGGGGACGAGCCGCGCCGCCGCGGGGACGAAGGGCGGCCGCCTCGGCCCCGCCCTTGCGCGGCGAGGGTCCGCGCGCGTCTCATGTCGCAGGCGCCGGCCCGGATCACCCTCGCAATTTCCCTCACCATGCCCGACGCACGCTCGCACCTCCCCGCGCCGCTGCGCGCCCCCATCCGCAGCCTGGACGCGGTGATCCGCGTGCGCGGCGAGGACACCGCGGGGGCGCTCGCCGTCATCGAGCACGTCATCCCCCCGGGGACCGTCTCCATGCCGGTGCACCGCCACACGCGCGAGACGGAGACGCTGCTGGTGCAGGAGGGGACGCTCACGCTGAAGGTGGACGGCCGCGTCCTGCGGGTGGAGCCGGGGAGCTGGGTGGCGCTGCCGCCGGGGGTGGCGCACACGCTCTGGAACTCGAGCAAGCGCCCCACGCGCTTCCTGGCGATGTACGCGCCGGCGGGAATCGAGAAGTTCTACGAGGAGGTGTCGGCCGTGATCCCGGCCCAGGGGACGGTGGAGATCGAGCGCGTGCTGGAGGTGTCGATCCGCTACGGCCTGGAGTTCGACATGCCCAGCCTGCTGGACATCATCGAGCGCTACGACGTGAAGCTGGTGTGAGGGGATGCCCTCAGAAGGGCATCCCCAGGGCCAGGTAGACGCGCCCCTTGTCGCCGTAGACGTAGGTGAGGGTGACCACGCGCTCCAGCGCCTCCAGGAACAATCCCCCGCCGTGCCCCGTGTGCCACCCGCCCGGCGACTCGCCGTCGACGTAGACGCGCCCCGCATCCCCCAGCGCCAGCACCCCCAGCCGCCCGCGCACCAGCCAGAGGTTGACCTCGCCGAGCCGCGCGCGCAGCTCGGCGCCGCCGTAGACGGCCGACTCGCCGGCGAAGCGGTCGGTGGCGTAGCCGCGCAGGGTGGGGCCGCCGCCCACGTAGGCGGCCTCCTGGAAGGGGTAGTCGCCCACCGCCGCCCGGCCGCCCGCCCGCAGCGCCAGCGTGGGCCCGAACGAGCCGGGAATCGAGAGGTACGCCCGCGCCTCGGAGCCGGCGGTGCCGAAGGGCGCGCCGTCGTCCCAGCCGTACCCGGCGGCGCCGAGCGCCAGCCGGAAGCCGCGGCGCGGCGCCACCTCGGAGTCGCGCCGGTCCCACACCAGCGCCGCCGCGGCGCCCAGCTGCCTGAACGCCTCGGACCCCGGCTGCGGGGGCGTGCCCGGCACCACCCACTCGTCCTCCGGGTCCGTCCACTTGAAGGAGGGGCCGGCGGAGAACTGCAGCGAACGCGAGGGGCGGAGCACCACCGCGGCGTCCGCCCGCAGCTGCCGCTGCTCGATCAGGAAGCGCTCGTCGTCGAACCCCCCGGCCGGGGTCTCGTTGCCGAAGCCGTGGAAGCGGGCCACCTGGAAGTCGCTGGCGCGCGCCCGCAGCACGGTGCGGTGCAGCGAGCCGGTCCAGCGCCGGTCGGCCACCAGCTCGACGCCGAAGCCGCCGCGCAGCGGCGCGTACAGGGCGCGCAGGTGGACGAAGGTGGCGTGCGGGAAGCGCCGGAAGCCGAAGCGCGTCCACGCCGGCCCCACCCCGATCACCGGCCCCAGGTTGGACTGCCAGTCTCCCCACGGCGCGAGCAGGCGGAAGCCGCTCCCCCAGTCGCGCGGGGGCGGGGCGTTCCCCACCAGCGCCGCCTGCTCGGGGGTCTCGAACGCGCGCTCGTCC
>DASUNK010000317.1:0-6067 GCA_036277195.1 Longimicrobiaceae bacterium
CCGCCGCTCATTCGCAGGTTATCGTCCCTCGGATAGGACGCCCCTGCCCCGGATCCGGTCACGGCCCGGCGCTTGCGCTTCCCCCCGCCCGTTCCTTTCCGCCGCCGCAGGACCATCCCGGAGGCCGCTTGAGCACCGTCATCGCCCGGCACGATCCGCTCGCCGTGCTCCGCAAGCACTTCGGGCTCACCGAGTTTCGCCCCGGCCAGGAGGAGGTCATCCGCGCGGTGCTGGCGGGGCGCGACACCCTCGTGGTCATGCCCACCGGCGCCGGGAAGTCGCTCATCTACCAGCTCCCCGCCCTCCTCCTCCCCGGGCTCACGGTGGTGGTGTCGCCCCTCATCGCCCTGATGAAGGACCAGACGGACAAGCTCCGCGAGCTGGGCGTGGACGCGCTGACCATCAACTCCGCCCAGACCACGCAGGGGAAGCGCGACGCCGAGGCCGCCGTCACCGCCGGCGGGGGGAAGATCCTCTACCTGACCCCCGAGCGCTTCCGCGACCGCGAGTTCTTCGAGGTGCTGCTGGAGCGGCAGGTGTCGCTCTTCGTGGTCGACGAGGCGCACTGCGTCAGCCAGTGGGGGCACGACTTCCGTCCCGACTACATGATGCTCGGCTCCATCGCCGAGCGGCTGGGGCGCCCGCCCGTGCTGGCCGTGACCGCCACCGCCTCGCCCGAGGTGCGCGACGACGTGGTGAACCAGCTGCGCATGCGCGACCCGCTGGTGCACGTGGCCGAGCTGGTGCGCCCCAACCTCTTCCTGGAAGTGCTCCCCACCGTCAACGACACGGAGAAGGACGTCGCGCTGGAGCGGCTCCTCCGCCGCGCCGAGGGCACGGGGATCGTCTACGTGGCCACGGTGCGCGAGGCGGAGCGGCTGCACGAGGAGTTCTCGAAGCGGCACCCGCTGGCGCTCTACCACGGCAAGCTGGAGGCGAAGGAGCGGCACCAGGCGCAGGACGCCTTCATGGCCGGCGAGGTGAAGGCGGTGGTCGCCACCAACGCCTTCGGACTGGGGATCGACAAGCCCGACATCCGCTTCATCGTCCACTACCACTTCCCCGGCTCGCTGGAGGCGTACTACCAGGAGGCCGGCCGCGCCGGGCGCGACGGGCTGCCGGCGCGCTGCACCCTCTTCTACCGGGTGGAGGACAGCGCGGTGCAGGGCTACTTCCTGGGCGGCAAGTACCCGGACCTGGAGGAGGCGGTGGCGGTGGCGCGGGTGGTCAACAACCAGCCGGCCGAGGAGATGCGCCCGCTGGACCAGCTGGCCGAGATGGCGGAGGTGCCGCGGCGCAAGGCGCGCATCGTCCTCACCCTGCTCAAGCGGCACGGGATGGTGCGCGAGCACCGCGGCGGGCTCTGGGAGCGGCTGGCGCCGGACGTGGCGGCGGCGGACCTGAGCCGCGAGCTGAAGGACTACGAGGAGCGGCGCGCCATCGACCGGCGCAAGCTGGAGGAGATGATCCGCTACTGCCGCACGGCGCGCTGCCGCACCAAGATGATCCTGGAGTACTTCGGCGAGCAGCCGGGGGAGGACTTCGTCTGCGGGCACTGCGACAACGACGGGCGCGAGGCCCCGGCAGCCGAGCGGCCGGAGCACCCGGCAGCGGCGGAGCCGGCGGCGGAGGCGCTCTCCGCCGCCGTGGAGGACGAGCCGACCCCGTTCGCGCCGGGGGAGGAGGTGACGCACCCCACCTTCGGCGAGGGGCTGGTGCTGGCCGTCACTGGCGACCGGGCGGAGGTGGACTTCGCCGGCCACGGCACGCGCACCATCCGCCTCGACTTCCTGCGGGCGATGGGGTGAGGCGCGCTACGCCGGCGCCAGCGCCCCCTCCAGCTCCAGCAGCGTCCGCTTGGCTCCCAATCCCCCCGCGTAGCCGGTAAGGGAGCCGTCCGCCCCCACCACCCGGTGGCAGGGGATGACGATGGGGATGGGATTGGTGGCGTTGGCGCGCCCCACCGCCCGCGCCGCGCCGGGCCGGCCCACCCGCTCCGCGATGCGGCGGTAGTCCGCCGTCTCCCCGTACGGCACGCCGCGCAGCTCCGCCCACACCTGCTGCTGGAACGCCGAGCCGGCGGGCGCCAGCGGCAGGTCGAACTCCCGCCGCCGACCCGCGAAATATTCGGTGAGCTGCGCCGCCGCCGGCCCGCAGTGGGCGTCATCCCACGCCACCTCGGCAGTCAGCGGCTCGTGGGAGAAGAGGATCCGCGCCAGGGCGCCACCCTCGTCCACCAGGACGGTGAGGCGGCCGAGGGGCGAGGGAACGTGCGAGGCATAGAGCGTCATTGGGGGTCTCCCAGGGTGGTCCAGAGGTGGAAGGTTGCAAGGCTGCGGAACGGGGCGAAGGGCTCCATCAGCGCGGCGGTCTCCTCCACGCCGGGGCGGTGCCCCAGCCCGAAGAAGCGCGCCAGCGCGGTGGTGAGCCCCGCGTCGCCCAGCGGCACGCAGTCGGCGAAGCCGCAGGCGCGCATCAGGAAGTAGTGGACGGACCAGGGGCCGAGCCCGCGCACGGCCAGCAGCGCCTGCTCGGCGCGGGTGGCGGGGCCCTCGGCCAGGAGGTCGGGGAGGAGCTCACCGCGGGCGGCCAGGCGCGCCGTGTCCACCACGTACTCGGCCTTGCGGCGCGAGAAGCGGCGCGCGGTGAGGTCGGCGTAGTCCAGCGCGGCCACCGCCTCGGCGGTGGGGTGCGTCCGCATCCCCCCGCCCGCGGGCTCGCCGCACCGCTCGATCAATTCGCGGCGCAGGGCGTAGGCGAAGGCCAGGTTCACCTGCTGCCCCACGATCACCCACACCAGTCCCTCGAAGGCGTCGGCGGTGAGGGGGATGCGGAGCCCGCGGCGCCCCTCCAGCAGCCGCGCCAGGTCGGGCCGGCGCGCCAGGTGCCGCTCGAAGCCGGGGGCGTCGCTCCCCAGCCCCAGGATGCGGACGGCGGCGGCGTGCGCGGCGCGCATCGCTTCCGGGCTCACCGGGCGCTCCGCCTCGACGCGGCAGCGGGCGGCGCCGGCCTCCAGCCGCACCACCAGCCGCGCGGGGACGCCGTCCAGCCGCAGCGCCTTGGCCAGCTCGGTGCCGCGCACCCGCTCGGTGGGGCTGGCGGCGTCGCGCCCGAAGTGGAGGAGGACGTGCGCGGCCAGGTAGTCGTCCGGGAGCGCCAGCACGAACTCCGCACTCGCACCCAGGCGGCGGTAGTCGCCCGGGGTCAGCCCGGTGAGCCGGCGGAAGTTGTCGTGGAAAGCGGAGAGGCTCTCGAAGCCGACCGCGAAGGCGGTGTCGGTGAGCCCGGCCGCGTCGTCGGCCAGCAGGCGGCAGGCGGCGGCTACCCGCTCGCGGGCCAGGAAGGCGGCCGGCGTGGTGTGCCAGTGGCGGCGGAAGAGCGCGCTGAGCTTGGTGGTGCCGATCCCGGAGGCGGCGGTCATGGCCGCCGCGTCGGCGAAGGCTCCGGGGCGCCGGCGCACGTCGGCGGCGAGCGTCTCCACCAGGTGCAGGTCCGGGTCGTACGCGCGGTAGAAGTCGTCGGGGCGGCAGCGGCGGCACGGACGCAGGCCGGCGGAGCGCGCCTCCTCCTGCGTCTGGAAGAAGCGGACGTTCTCGGGGCGCGGCTTGCGGGCCGTGCACGAGGGGAGGCAGTAGATGCCGGTGGTGAGCACGCCCGTGAGGAACCGGCCGTCGCTGGAGCGGTCGCGGGCGTAGAACCGCTGCAGCATCGCCTCGCTCGTCAATATCATGGCACCAAGCTAACACCCGGGCGCCGGCGCGTCTTCCGGATCTGTTCGTCCGAATCCGACAAGCTCGCACCACGCAAATGGACGCACTCTCCTGGACCCGTGAACCCCCTTGCGCTCACACGGAGGACACGGAGGGCACGGAGGAACGACGGCGAGGGGGCTTGACGGGCGGAGGCGGAGGCGTTAAACTGGACGCACGCAGGATTATTCTTAGTGCAGGCCCGGCCGTTGGTGCCGGGCCTTATTTTTTCCCCCTACCTCCCGCCCCCGCGGCGCAGGGCGCGCCCCGGGCGGGCGCCGGTCGGCTGCGTGTTGCGCAGCACCGGGACGCCGTTCACCACCACGTGCACGATCCCCACCGCCGTCTGCACCGGCGCCTCGAAGGTGCCCCGGTCGCACACCGTGGCCGGGTCGAAGACGGTCAGGTCCGCCCACATCCCCTCCTTGATCACCCCGCGCTCGTCCAGCCCCACCCGCGCCGCCGGGAGCGCGGTGAACTTGCGCACCGCGTCCTCCAGCGTGATCACCCGCCGCTCGCGCACGTAGCGGCAGAGGATGCGCGGGAAGGAGCCGTACGCCCGCGGATGCGGCCGCCCGGTGATGGTGGAGTCCGCCGCCCGCGCCCCGGCGTCGATCCCCACGCTCACCCACGGCTGCCGCATCGCCAGCTCGATGTCCTCCTCCGCCATGGAGAAGTAGATGGCCGAGGTCCCCGCCCGGTCCGCCAGCAGCAGGTCGAAGAGCGCGTCCACCACCTCCTGCCCGCGCGCGGCCGCCGCCTCGTCCAGCCGCATCCCCTCGTAGCGGCGCAGCGTGTCCACCGTGACGCCGGCGATCATCACTCCGCCCGGCCCGCCGGCCGAGGCGCCGATCTGCCAGTCGGTGCCGCCCTCGGTGAGCTCGGCGCGCAGCCGTGCGCGCACCGCGGGGTCGCGCAGGCGGGCGAGCAGCGAGTCCGTCCCCCCCGCGTGCGCCCAGTTCGGGATGATGGCGTCCAGCCCGGTCCCCGAGGCGGGATAGGGGTACTGGTCGGCGGTGACGTCGACCCCACGGGCGCGCGCCGCCTCGATCGCCGCCACCGCGGCCCCCATCTTCCCCCAGTTGGGCTTCCCCGACGCCTTGAGGTGGTGGATCTGCACCCAGGTCCCCGCCTCCTCGCCGATGCGGATGGCCTCCTCGATGGCCGCCACCAGCTGGTCGCCCTCGGAGCGGATGTGCGAGGCGTAGCCGCCGCCGTGCGCCGCGGCCACCCTGGTCAGCTCCACCAGCTCCTCGGTGCGGGCGTACGAGGCGGGGGCGTAGATCAGCCCGGTGGAGAGCCCGAGCGCCCCCTGCCGCATGGCCTCCGCCACCAGCGCCTTCATCCGCTCCAGCTCGGCGGGGGTGGGGACGCGGTCCACGTCGCCCATCACGTAGCGCCGCACCGAGCCCACGGTGACGAAGGTGGCCAGGTTGATGGCCGGCCCCGCCCGCTCCAGCGCGCGGAAGTAGCCGTCCAGGTCGCGCCAGGTCACCAGCCGCCGCGTGGCGGGGGAGAGTTCGCGCAGGGTGTTCTCGTTGACGGGGACCACGCTGGTCACCTCGCCGGTGACCTCGGTGGTGATTCCCTGGGTGATCTTGGAGATGGCCCGCCCGTCGCGCAGCAGCGGGTACTCGGAGTGGCCGAGCATGTCGATGAACCCCGGCGCCACGATCATCCCGGTGGCGTCGAGGGTGTCGCGCGCCCGCGCGCCCGGCAGCAGCCCCACCGCGGCGATGCGGCCGCCGCGGATGGCCACGTCGCCGCGGAACCAGGGGCTCCCGGTGCCGTCCACGATGCGCCCGCCGCGCACCAGCAGGTCGTAGACGGGCGCGGCGTCGGTCCCCGGGGTGCTGGCCGGCGGGGTGCAGGCGGCGAGGGCCGCGGCGGCGAGGAGGAGCGGGGCGCGGAGGAGCGGTCGCATGGCAGGGCGTTCTCGGGTGAGGGGAAAGCTCGGGCGGGAGCCTACGCGGCGGCGCGCTCCCCCGCCAGGCGGAGCGCGTACGAGAGCGCCCCGGCCACCGCGTCGGCCACGGCGGGGCGGACGCGCAGGGGGAAGGGGGCGCGCTCCAGCTCCGCGCTCACCAGCCCCGCGAAGAAGGGCGAGGTGGTGAGCACCCCGCCGTGGTAGACCACCGGTACCTCCTCGCGCGGCCAGGGGGCCAGCCGCCCGGCGAGCGCGGTGACGTGCGCCGCCAGCTCGCCCGCCTCGCGGCGGACGATCCCCAGCGCCACCTCGTCGCCCTCGGCGGCGGCGGCCACCACCCGGCCGGCGAGCGCGGCCACGTCGGCCTTCTCCGCGCGCCCCACCCAGGGCG
>DASUNK010000318.1:0-7551 GCA_036277195.1 Longimicrobiaceae bacterium
CTCACCGTGGTGGAGGTCTCGGACTTCCAGTGCCCCTTCTGCCGCCAGTTCACCGAGCAGACCTACCGCCGCTTCGACAGCGCGTACATCCAGACGGGGAAGGTGCGGCTGATCTTCGTCCACTACCCGCTCCCCAACCACGCCGAGGCGTGGGGGGCGGCCGAGGCGGCCATGTGCGCGGGGGTGCAGGGCAAGTTCTGGCCGATGCACGACCGGCTCTTCGCCACGCAGCAGGAGTGGGCCGCACAGCCCGACGCGGCGGAGCGCTTCGCGGGGTACGCGCAGGCGCTCGACCTGGACATGGCCGCCTACCGCGACTGCACCGAGAACGACCGGGTGGCGGCCGTGCTGGTGAACGACATCCTGCAGGTGAGCTCCGCCGGGGTGCAGGGGACGCCCACCTTCTTCCTGGGGCAGCGGGCCATGAGCGGCGCCCTCACCTTCGAGGAGATCAGCCGCGAGGTGGAGGCGCAGCTGGCGGGCGTGCAGCCTCGCCCCTGAACACCCCGCGGGCGAGCACCTCCCAGGCGGGACGGTAGAAGGGCCGGCGGGCCAGCGCGAAGGCCACGGCGCGCACCCCCGCCAGCCGCTCGCCCCGGCGGAAGCGCTGCCGCGCCAGGTGCACCGCGTAGAACGCCTCCTGCCGCCGGCAGGTCCGGCGCACCTCCGGCGCGGGGTTCGCCCGCGCGAACTTGCGGTAGACGGCGACGAACGACGCGTTCACCGCCGGCCGGTCGTGGGTGAAGCTCGCCGGGTGCACGCGGATGCGCGTCAGCGGCTCCGGGAGCACCAGGCACTCCGCGCGCACCGCCAGCCGCAGCCAGAGGTCGTAGTCCGTCGCGTAGGGGAGCGACTCGTCGAACCCCCCCGCCTCCTCCAGCAGCGCCCGCTCCGCCATCACCGTGGGGAGGCTCACCTTGGCCTCGTGCACCAGCAGCTCGCGCGAGATCCACCCCGCGAGCGGGCGGAAGGGCGCCAGCCGCGCGTCCGGGATCACCGCCCCCGCCGCGTCGACCACCGTGCGCCCGGTGTAGCTCCAGCGGACCTCCGGCCGCGCCCGGTGCGCCGCCACCTGCGCCGCCAGCTTGTCCTCGCGCCAGGCATCGTCCGAGTCCAGGAAGGCCACCCACCGCCCGCGCGCCAGCCGCACCCCCTCGTTGCGCAGCGCCGCCACCCGCCCCCGGTGCGGCCGCGCCTCCAGCCGCACCCGCCCATCCGCCAGCGAGCGCACCCACTCCGCCGACCCGTCGGTGGAGCCGTCGTCGAGCACGATCAGCTCCCACGCCGCGAGGGTCTGCGCCAGCACGGAGGCCACCGCCTCGCGCAGGTAGGCCAGGCGGTCGTGGGTGATGAGGACGATGGAGACGAGGGGGGCGGGTTCCACGGCGGGAGAGGGCGGGAGAGGGGAAGCGGCGTCAGTCCTCCTCGCCCACCACGGAGGCGCTCACCAGCCGGTCGAGGTCCACGTACATCTGCCGGGTCACGCTCTCCTCCTCGCGCAGCAGGTCGATCAGCCGGTCGTACTGCTGCACGGTGGCCGCGGGCACGCGCACCGTCTCGGCGTGGAAGGTCCCCTGGTCCGCGAAGAGCAGGCGGACGGCGACGGTGGGGGCGCTCTCGGGCATCAGGCCGCTCCGCGGGTGGGGGGTGCGCCGCTCACCGGGCGTAGCGCAGCCCGGGGATGGAGAGGAGGAAGACGAGGGTGATGATGGCGGCGGAGACCAGGCACCACTGGCACCAGGCGCCGATCACGAACGCCTCCAGGTAGGTGAGGTACGCGGTGAAGGCGAAGCCGACCGCCGCCACGGCGAAGATGGCCAGCGCCACCCAGCGCTCGCGCACCCAGCGCGGCTGCACCCCCAGCAGCGCCAGCACCAGGAGCACCAGGTACTCGCCCACCCCGTACGCCGCCACCGGCACGCCGAAGAGGTAGGCGTAGCGCGAGCTCTGCACCGTCTCGCACCCGCCGGTGGTGCACTGGATGATCCCCAGGTACCCCAGCTTGTAGAGCGTGAGGTACCCGGCCACCAGCAGCCCCACCAGCGCCAGCACCGCCACCGCCATCCGCGAGACGGGCGGCGCCGGGGGAGGCGCCGCCGCCCCGGGCTCGGCCACGCTCACCGGGCGCCCGCCGAGTCCGCGGGGGCCGAGTCCGCGGCGGCCGGGGCCGCCTCCGGCGAGCGGCCCATCCCGGCCAGCTCCGCCTCGATCAGCTGGCCGAGCTGCTGGGGATTGGGCATGTCCTGCACGCGCTTGCCGTTGATGAAGAGCGTGGGCGTGCCGTTGACCCCCAGCGACTCGGCGAAGCGCATGCTCTGCGTGATCTCGCGGGCGTAGCGGTCCGAGCGGATGCACTCGGTGAAGCGTCCGCGGTCCGCCCCCACCTGCTCGGCGTAGTCGATGAACTGTCCCACCGGCTCCGCCTCGCTCGACCACTGCGGCTGCTGGCCGTAGAGCACGTCGTGGTACTGCCAGAAGCGCTCCTGCTCGTTGGCGCAGCGCCCCGCGCGGGCGGCCAGGAAGGCGTTCGGGTGGATGTTCACCAGCGGGAAGTCGTAGAACACGAAGCGGACGGTGCCCTCCTTCACCCAGCGGTCCTTGACCACCGGGGTGACGAAGCGGGCGAAGCTCCCGCAGCCCGGGCACTGGAAGTCCGCGAACTCGAAGAGCACCACCGGGGCGTTGGCGTTCCCCAGCGAGATCCCCGGGGTGCGCTGCAGCTCGACGGAGTCGATCAGCACCTGCACCGGCGCGGTGGTGGCGCGTCCGCCGCCCCCGCCGCCGAGCTGGGTGGCGAGGAGCACGATCCCCGCCACGGCCACCAGGCCGAGCACGAGGTAGAGGGGCGTCAGGGGGGAACGCCGTTCAGTCGCCGCTGGACGGGGCACGGAACTTCCTCCGGAAGGAAATCGTTCGTAGTGACTGGAGTTTGCGCGCTGCCGCGCAGCGGATGATGATAACCGGACCGCGCGCGGGCGGGCAAGTCGCGCCGGACCCCCGATCTCCCTGGTGGACGAGAATGGACATTCGCCTGGTGCGCCGCAACTCGCGGCTCTGGCTCTGGACGGGACTGCTGGTGGCCGTGTCGCTGCTGGTGTGGGCCTCGTCCTACCTCTTCGGCGACCCCACGGTGCGGCGCCGCGCCTCGGGGGCGGCCGCCGGCTTCGGCGAGAACCGCGCGGCCGTGCTCCCCATGGAGACGGAGCGCTTCGAGGCCGTCCTCCCGCTGGAGGACCGCGAGCTGGGCCGGCTGCTGAACCTGCGCGGCACGGCCGAGAGCCGGCTGGCGGGGGGCGCGGTGTGGGTGCGCACCGACCCCGGCCGCCGCATCCTGGTGCGCTTCGAGCCCACCGCACCCGAGAGCTTCCGCCTCTACCCCGGGAGCCGGCTGGACGTGAACGGCTACTTGCACAAGATCTCGCGGGCCGAGTTCGAGATGTGGATGGACAGCCTGCGGGTGGTGCTCCCCCGCCCCCGGCCCAGCATCAAGTTCGGCGAGCTGCCGGACAGCGGCTTCACCGCCATCGACTCGCTCTTCATCCGCAACTACTACATCTCGGTGCGCCCGGAGGGGATCCGCAGCCGCGGGGCCTCGGGGCCGCCGCCCGCGGCGCCGCGCCCCGCGCCGCGGCCCGCCCTCCCCCGGCGCGAGCCGCAGCTGGCGCCGGTGCTCCCGGCGGCGCCCCCCGCGCCGCCGCCGGTGGAGCCGCCGCCGCCGGACACCCTCACGCCGTGAACTGGACCCCCGACGCGCTCGACCGGCTGGAGCGCGCCATCGACGCGGGGAGCCGCGTGCGGCTGCACCGCCGCGGCACCGAGTTCGTGGTGGTCCCCCAGGGGCTGCGGATGGACTACGGGGGCGAGGTGCTCACCGCGCGCCACACGGGCACGGGCGACCGGCTGGAGTTCGGGCTGGCGGAGATCGAGGCCTTCGCGGTGCTGGACTGAGGCGGACCGCTCACGCCCCGGCCAGCGCGCCGTCCGCCGCGGCGGCGAAGTCGCGCGCGGCCTGCACCAGCGCCCAGAAGAGGCGCCGGTCCGGGTCGCGCTCGTCGCCGGGGGCGGCGTGCGCCTCGCCGCGCTCCGGGTGCCACTGCACCCCGTACACCCAGGGGTAGCCGCGCGCCTCCACCCCCTCCACCAGCCCGTCCTCGGCGTGGACGGTGGCCGCGAGCCCGGGGGCCAGGCGGTCGATCCCCTGGTGGTGGAAGGAGTTGATGAAGAGCTCGCGGGTGCCGAAGACGGCCTCGAGGGCCGACCCCGGCGCCACGCCGGCGTGGTGCCACCCCTGCCCCACCGGGGCCGTCTGCTCGTGCACCAGCGGACCGGTGCGCTGCGAGGGGAGGTCCTGGTAGAGGGTGCCGCCCAGGTGCACGTTCAGCAGCTGCAGGCCGCGGCAGATGGCCAGCACGGGCATGCGCCGCGCCAGCGCCCGGGCCAGGGCGGCGAACTCCATCTCGTCGCGGGGGGCGTTGACGGTCTCCAGGGCGGGGTGCGGCGGCTGGCCGTAGCGGGCGGGGTCCACGTCCTCGCCGCCGGTGAGCACCAGGGCGTGGCAGAGGTCCACGATGCGCTCGATCGAGGCGGCGTCGTGCGCCGGGGTGAGGAGGACGGCGGTGCCGCCGGGCGCCTCGACCGCGGTGACGTACTGCACGTTCACCATGGCGCGCGGCAGGTCGTACGACCCTCCGGGCCCCAGGGTGGTGGTGACGGCGATCAGCGGTCGCACCCGCTCTCTCCTCCGCGCGGACGGTTACGGTCCGGCGCGGCTCGCAGGTTCCGCGCCCCGCTTCAGTGTACGCCCACCACCGGGGCGACCGCCACCCGGTCGCGCCCGGCCTGCTTGGCCTGGTAGAGCGCGGCGTCGGCGCAGGAGATCAGCTCCTCGGCGGTGGCCACCTCGCTCTCCGGCCAGGCGGCGATCCCCGCGCTCAGGCTGGCGCGCACCGCCACGTCGCCGAAGACGAAGGGGATGGAGGCCAGGTGCCCCCGCGCGCGGTCGGCGAAGCGGAACGCCCCGGCCGACCCCGTCCCGGGGAGCACCACCACGAACTCGTCGCCGCCGTAGCGGCCGGCGCGGTCGTGCGCGCGCAGCTCGTCGGAGCAGAGCCACGACCCCAGCGCGCGCAGCACCGCGTCGCCCGCGATGTGGCCGCAGGTGTCGTTGATCTCCTTGAAGTGGTCGAGGTCGAGGATGACGATGCTGAGCGCCTCGCCGCGGTCGCGCGCCAGCTCCAGCTCGCGCTCCAGGTAGAGGGAGAGGGAGCGCCGCGTGGCGCACCCGGTCAGCTCGTCGGTGTGCGCCAGGTCGTGCAGCCGCTTGCGCTGCTCCATCAGCTGCTGGAACACCTGCACCCGCCCGCACGCCTGCACGATGGCCTCCACCACCCGCTCGGCCAGCTCCGCCGCCTCCTCGCCCAGCTGCGGCTCGTCGACGGTGGCGCGCTCCACGAAGAGCCCCGTCAGGGTCTCGGTGACGGGGAAGGGCACCACGATCACCGAGCGGAGCGGCACCGCCAGCCCGCGGCGCTCCCACTCGTGCCGCACCCCGTCGAAGAGGGGCGAGGCGGCCACGTCGCGGACGGTGACGGGGCGCCCCTTCTCCAGCGCCTCGCGGATCTCGGGATAGAGCGCCAGGTCGAGGATGAGCCCGTCGGTCAGCTCGGCCTCGGACGAAGCGGCCACGCGCGCGGTGCGCTCGCCGCGCTCCACCACCAGCACCGAGCAGCGCCCCACGCCCAGGATCTCCGCCGTGCGCGAGGTCACCAGGTGGAACATCTCGTCGGCCGTCACCACCCGGTTGAGCTCGCGGATGAGGTCGATGGCCTCCAGCCGCATGCGCGCCTGCTCGCGGGCGCGGCGCAGCTCCTGGTTGCGCCGCACGTGCGCGTCCACGCGGGCCAGCAGCTCGTCCAGCCGGAAGGGCTTGGTGAGGAAGTCGACCGCCCCGTCGCGGAGCGCGGAGACGGGGAGCGCCCCGTCGTTGGTGGCGGTGATGAGCACCACCGGCACGTCGGTCCAGCGGGCGTCCAGGCGGAGGGCGCGGAGCACCTCCAGCCCCGTCATCTCCGGCATCATCACGTCCAGCAGCAGCAGGTCGGGCGGCTGGGCGGCCTCCTCCAGCAGGGCGAGCACGGCGGCGCCGTTGCCGGCCGTCTGCACCGTGTAGCCGCACGCGCGCAGGGCGCGGTCGAGCCCCTGCAGGATGGAGGGGTTGTCGTCCGCGACGAGGACGGTGCCGGCGGCAGGGGTCATGGCGGTTCGCTGGAGTGCGCCGGTCGCCCGCGGGGCGGGCGCGCGCTGCTGGAGTGTGGGCCGGGTCTGCGGGGCAGGACACTGCCGCGGCCAGGGGCAAAAGGCAGACCACGTGGACGGAACGGAAGTTTGGCTTCCCCGCTGGCCTTTCGCCGCCACAGCTGTTTCTGGTGAGACAGCCGCGCCCCGCCCGTGCACCAGCGCCGCCACAGCGGGCGTGGTACGGAGAGTGCGAAAGTGCGGGGGGACGAAGTGCGAAGTGCGAAGTGCGAAGTGCGAGGTGCGAAGTGCGAAGTGCGCCCGCACCCTCCTTTCCCCGCCGGATCCCGGTACCCTTGGCCGCACGCCGGTTCTCCTCGCCGTTCTCCCTCGCGCTGGCGCTCGCCCTGGCGGCGTGCGCGCGCGAGCGTCCCGAGACGCCGTGGAACGAGGCGCGGCTGCGCTCCCTCACCACCGCGCAGAAGGCGGCGCAGCTGGTGACGGCTCGCGCCGCGCCCGCGCCCGGCGACACGGCGCTGGCGGACTCGGCGGTGGCGCGGCTGGCCGCCCTGGCGCGCTCGGGGCTGGGCGGCGTCTGGCGGGCCGGCGGGTCCGCCGCGGCGGCGCGGATGCTGGTGGACACCCTGCAGGCCTCCGCCGCGCTCCCCCTGCTGGTGGCGGCGGAGCTGGGGAGGGGGGCCGGCGGCGCCTTCGCCGGCGCCACCGAGCTCCCGGCGGCCGCCCGCGTCGGCGGCGACGACGCCGAGGGGGTGGCGCGGGCGCTGGCGGGGACGGCCGCCCGCGAGGCCCGCACCCTGGGGATCCACCTGGGGATGGTGCGCGCCCCCGCCCTCGCCCCGGCCGGCGGCGAGCTGCCCCTGGAGCTGCGCAACCCGCGCGCGGCCGCCGCGCTCGCCGCCTTCCTGGAGGGGCTGCGCGGCGCGGGTGTGCTGGCGGGGGTGGCGGCGCTGGAGCCCGCCGCCAGCGGCGACACCGCCCTCCCGGTCCCCCGCTGGGACCGCGCCAGCCTGGAGGCCACGCAGCTGACCCCGCTGCGCCGGGCGATGCACGAGGGCGTGGACGCGATTTCGCTCGGCACCCTCGCCCTCCCCGCGCTCACCGACGACTCGCTTCCCCTCCCCCTCTCGCCGCAGGCGGTGCTCGGGCTGGTGCGGCGGGACCTGGCGCACGACGGGCTGGTGGTGGCGGACCTGGACCCCGGCGGCCTCCTGGCGCGCCGCTACGGCGAGACGGGCGCGGCGGTGGCGGCGGTGGCCGCCGGCGCGGACCTGCTGCTGGGCGCGGCGGATCCCGCCG
>DASUNK010000319.1:0-6315 GCA_036277195.1 Longimicrobiaceae bacterium
GGGGCCGCGCGGGGCCGGCGGGCGCGTGGGTGCGCTCCTCCACGTAGCGGAGGATGTCCTCCTTGGTCACCCGGCCGGAGCGCCCCGTCCCCTGCACCGCCGCGATCTCCACCCCGTGCTCCGCGGCGATCTTGCGCACCAGCGGGGTGGAGCGGGTGCGCAGCCGCTCCTCCGCCGTCTGCGGCCCGCCGTTGGGCGAGGCATCGCCGCCGCCCACCGTGGCCGGGGCCGCGGGCACGCTGGGCGCCGCCGTCACCGCCGGCGCCGGGGCCGAGGCGGGGGTGGACGCCGCCGCCACCGAGGGCGTCTCGGGCTGCCCCGCGGCCGCCTCCGGGAGGGTGGTCGACTTCTCGCCCGGCACGCCGGAGGCCGGCGCCGCGCCGGCGGGGACCGCCGCCCCCGCCTCGGTCTCGATGAAGGCGACGACGGTGCCCACCTCCACCGTCTCCCCCTCCTTGACCACGATCTCGGCGAGCACCCCCGCCGCGGGCGAGGGGATCTCGGCGTCCACCTTGTCGGTGGAGATCTCCATGATCGGCTCGTCGCGCTCCACGCGGTCGCCCACCTGCTTGCGCCACACGGAGACGGTGCCCTCGGCGATGGACTCGCCCATCTGGGGCATGGGGACTTCGATGCGGGCCATGGGGGGTTCGGTCCCGGGGTTAGTTTCGTGGTTTGAAAGTCCTGAGTCCTAAGTCCTGAGTCCTGAGTTGCCCGATTCCTTTTGCTCAGGACTTAGGACTCAGGACTTAGGACTAAAGAAGCCAGTCGCACGCTCAGTAGCCAGCCAGATACCGTGCCGCCTTCACGATGTCGTCCGTCTGCGGCAGGAAGTAGTCCTCCAGCGGCGGCGAGTACGGCACCGGCGCGTCGATGGCCGTCACCCGCAGCACGGGCGCGTCCAGCCATTCGAACGCCTGCTCGCTCACCCGCATGGCGATCTCCCCCGCCAGGCCGCCGGTGCGCGTGTCCTCGTGCACCACCAGCAGCCGGTTGGTCTTCTTCACGCTCTCCACGATGGCGGCGTCGTCCAGCGGCAGCAGCGTGCGCAGGTCGATCACCTCCACCGAGAGCCCGTCCTCCTGCTCCAGCACCTCGGCGGCCTCCTGGCTCTTGTGCACCATGGCCGCGTAGGTGACGATGGTCAGGTCCTTCCCCTCGCGGTGCGTGCGCGCCTTCCCGATCGGCACCACGTAGTCCTCGTTGGGGAGCACCTCGCGCAGCTGCGGCCGGCGGTAGAGCCACTTGTGCTCGAAGAAGAGCACCGGGTCGTCGTCGCGGATGGCCGCCTTGATCAGCCCCTTGGCGTCGCGCGCCGTGGCCGGGTAGACGATCTTGAGCCCCGGGGTGTGGAAGAAGGCAGCCTCGGGGTTCTGCGAGTGGAACGGCCCGCCGCGCACCCACCCGCCCGAGGGGCCGCGGATCACCAGCGGCTGCGCCCCCGAGCCGCGGTAGCGCGAGGTGGCCACGTAGTTGGTGATGATGTCGTACGCGCAGGAGATGAAGTCGATGAACTGCATCTCCACCACGGGGCGCATCCCCATGTGCGCGGCGCCGGCGGCGGCCCCGGTGAAGCCGATCTCGGAGATCGGGGTGTCGATCACCCGCAGCTCCCCGAAGCGCTCCAGCATCCCCTCGGTGACCTTGAAGGCGCCGCCGTAGACGCCGATGTCCTCGCCCATCAGGAAGACGCGCTCGTCGCGCTCCATCTCCTCCCACAGCCCCTCGCGGATGGCCTCCAGGAAGGTGACGGGCTTCCCCTCTGCGGTGAGCCGGACGTGCTCCGGCTTCTCGGTGCTCAGCGTCGCGGTGGCCATGCGGTGCGGCTTCAGGCTCCTCGGGGGTCGGGCGGGTCGCGGCGCGTCCAGGGCGCCGCCACGGGGTCGCCGGCGTACACCAGCTCCAGCGCCTCCTCGGGCGCGGGGAGCGGCCCCTCCTGCGCCGCGGCGATGGCGGCTTCGAGCTCGCGGTCGACCTCGGCGTCGATGCGCTCCAGCTCGGCGGGGCGGGCCCAGCCGTGCTCGCCGAGCACGGCCGCGTAGCGGTCGATCGGGTCGTTGGTGGCGGCCCAGCGCTCGATCTCGGCGGGGTCCTGGTACCCCTGCGCGTCGTGCTGCGCGTGCCCCTTGCGGCGGTAGGTGGTCACCTCCAGCAGGGTGGCGCCCTCGCCGGCGCGGGCACGGTCCACCGCGCGCCGCGCGGCGCCGTAGACGGCCAGCATGTCGTTGCCGTCCACCCGCTCGCCAGCCACGCCGTAGCCCTCGGCCTTGTCCACGAAGCGCTCGGCGGCCGTCTGCAGCCGGGTGGGGGTGGAGTACGCCCAGCCGTTGTTCTCCACCACCACCACCAGCGGCAGGCGCTGCACGGCGGCCAGGTTCAGCCCCTCGTGGAAGGCGCCGGTGGAGGTGGCGCCGTCGCCCACGTAGACCATCCCCACCCGGTCCTCGCCGCGCTGGCGGAAGGTGAGCGCCACCCCGGCCATCACCGGCACCAGGTCGCCCAGGGGCGAGATCTGGCCGATGAAGCCGCGCCGGTAGTCGGTGAAGTGGATGTTGAGCTCCTTGCCGCGCGTGGGCGAGTCGCCCTTGGCCAGGTACTGGCGGACCACCTCGTCCGGCCGCGCGCCCATCACCAGCATGGAGCCCAGGTTGCGGATGAGCGGCGAGAGCAGGTCGCCGGTGCCGTCGTCGCGCCGCCGCAGGGCGTAGGCGCTGGCCACCGACTCGCCCTCCTGCCCCAGCGAGCGGAAGAGCCCGCCGACCACCTTCCCCTGGCGGAAGAGGGTCTCGAGCTTCTCCTCGAGCGCGCGGGTGAGCCGCACGTAGCGGTACATCTCCAGCAGCTGCTCGCGCGTGAGCCCGTGGGGGATCGCCGCCGCGCGGGCCGCCTTGGTCCGGTTCGCCATGCGTGGAATCGCCGTTCTCGCCTGTGCCGGGCGCGCGCCGCGCCGGCCGGGACGCAAGCGGGACAACTTGGCACCGGCCGGCGGGGCGGGCAAGTACGGGCGTCAGCCGCCGCGCTCGCCTGCGGCGCGGGCGCCGCGCGCGCCGGCGGGCGGCACCAGGCGGCGGTCCTGCGGGTCGAACCCCCAGACGGCCCCGGCGCGGATGCGCTCGCCCCAGGTGGGGCGCGGGTCGAAGGGGTGCCCGTGCACCTTGTCGAGGTAGAAGTTCACCGCCTTGGCGGCGAGCGGCGCGGCCGCGTCGCCGTGCAGGCCGTGCTCCACGATGGTGGCGATGACGATCTCGGGGCTCCCCCCCGGCACCCCGGCGAAGCCCACGAACCAGGCGTGGTCGGGGTACGGCTCGTTCTGCGCCGTCCCCGTCTTGCCGTAGAGCTTGTAGCGGAGCAGGCTGCTCTGCACCGCCGTCCCCTCGGGCTCGGTCACCAGCCGCAGCCCCTCCCACAGCGCCTCCAGCCCCTCGCGGTCGAGCCCCAGGTCGATGGAGGCCTCCCGCTCGCGCGCCTCCTCGTTCACCACCAGGTGCGGCACCACCCCGGTGCCGTTGCCGGCGATGGCGGCGTAGAACTGGGCCATGTTGAGCACGGTCTGCGAGTTGGGCCCCTGCCCGATGGCCAGGCTCATCACGTCCGAGGGCGCCACGTACGTCTCCCGCCTGAGCTTCTCCAGCGACTCCGGGAACTTGGACGGCACCTCGCCGGGGAGGTCGATCCCCGTCTTCCGCCCGAAGCCGATGCGCGTCCCGGCGCGGATGAGCTCGGCGTAGCCCAGCTTGATCCCCAGCTGGTAGAAGTAGACGTTGCACGAGCGCTCGATGGCGTGCGCCAGGTCGAGCGAGCCGTGGCCGCGGGAGTAGTGGCAGCGGGCGTAGCGGCCGGCGTAGGCCATCCCGCCGGTGCAGGCCAGCGGCATGCGGCTGGTGGCGGTCACCAGCCCGCGCTGCACCCCGATGGCGGCCGTGGCCGTCTTCCAGGTGGAGGCCGGCGGGTAGAGCGCCGTCACGGCGCGGTTGAGCAGCGGCTTGTCCGGGTCGGTGTTGAGCGCCCGCCAGAGCTGCGGCGGAATGCGGCCCACGAAGTCGTTGGGGTCGTAGTTCGGGTGGCTGTAGAGGGCCAGGATCTCGCCGGTGGAGGGCTTCATCGCCACGATGGAGCCCTTCATGGTGTCGGGGAAGATCTCGTGGATGTACTCCTGCAGGTCGATGTCGATGGTGAGCTTGATCGGCTTCCCCGAGACGGGTGCGAGCGCGCCCACGCTGGAGCGCGGGTCCACCACGCGGCCGCGGGCGTCCACCTCCACGAAGCGGGCGCCGTCGGTGCCGGCCAGCGTCAGCTCGTACTGCAGCTCGATGCCGGCCTGGCCGATGAGCCGCCCCTGCCGGTAGCCGGCCTCCTGGTACTTGCGGAGGCGGAGCTGCTCGCGGGTGATCTCGGTGACGTAGCCGGTGAGGTGGCCCACGGCGGAGCCGGCCGGGTAGTAGCGCTGCGGCCGCTCCACCACCATCAGGTTGGGGAAGGCGGCGGCGCGCTCCTGCAGGGCGGCGGCCTGCGAGTAGGTGGCGCGGTTGGTCACCTCCAGCAGGTCGTTGGGGCGGCCGTTGCGCTCGGCCATCAGCCGCTCCACGTCCTCGCCGGCCAGCCCCAGGAAGGGGGCCAGGTCCTCCAGGGTGCGGCGGATGACCGCCTCCTCGCCGGGGAGGACGGAGATGGAGTAGCCGGTGATGCTGGTGGCCACCACCTTGCCGTTGCGGTCCACGATGGTGCCGCGCGGGGCGGGGATGACCACGGGGCGCAGGCGGTTCTCCTCGGCGCGGGCGGCGAACTGCTCGCCGCTGAGCACCTGCGTCTGGAAGAACGCGGTCAGCAGCACCGTGATCACGAAGGTGATGGCGAACACGGCGCTCATCTCGCGCTTCTGGCGTGCGTCCGTCGAGAACAGCTTCATCGGGGCAGCGGGTGTGCTGAGGGGGAAGGCTCGGACGGGGGCGAGGAGCCGCAAGTCCCGCGCCCGCCATCTGGTGGAATCCCGCCCCCGGTGTTACCCCTTACGTCCCGTCGTCGCTCCCGAACTCCCGTCCTCCGCGTCCATGTCCGCCACCGCCGCCGGCCCGCGCACCGCCGTCCGCACGCACGGCTTCACCGAGTCCGTGATCCGCGAGATGACGCGGGTGGCCACCGAGCACGGCGCCATCAACCTGGCGCAGGGCTTCCCGGACTTCGCCTGCCCCGACGTGCTGAAGGAGGCCGCCTGCCAGGCCATCCACGCCGACGTCAACCAGTACGCCGTAACCTGGGGGACGCCGCGCTTCCGCCGGGCCATCGCGGACAAGTACGCGCGCTTCTACGGGATGGAGGTGGACGAGGCGCGCGAGGTGACGGTGACCTGCGGCGCCACCGAGGCCATGGCGGCGGCGCTGCTGGCGGTGGTGAACCCGGGCGAGGAGGTGATCGTCTTCGAGCCCTTCTACGAGAACTACGGACCGGACGCCATCCTCTGCGGCGCGCGCCCGGTGTGGGTGCCGATGGGACCGGAGGGGCTGGACCTGGAGCGCCTGGCCGCCGCCTTCTCGGACCGCACCCGCGCCATCGTGGTCAACACGCCCAACAACCCCACCGGGCACGTCTTCTCGCGCGCCGAGCTGGAGGCGATCGCGGAGCTCTGCCGGCGGCACGACGCGCTGGCGGTGACCGACGAGGTCTACGAGCACATCCTCTACGAGGGGAGCCACATCCCCATGGCGACGCTGGAGGGGATGCGGGAGCGCACCATCACCATCAGCAGCTACTCCAAGACCTTCAGCATCACGGGATGGCGGATCGGCACCATCGTGGCGCCGCCGGACGTGACCGGCGCCATCCGCAAGGTGCACGACTTCCTGACGGTGGGGGCGCCGGCGCCGCTGCAGGAGGCGTGCGCCACCGCGCTGGAGACGCTGGGCGACGACTACTACCAGGGCCTGGCGGCGGACTACCGGGAGCGGCGCGAGGTGCTGCACGGGGCGCTGGTGGAGGCGGGGTTCCGCTGCGCGCCGCCGCGCGGGGCCTACTACATCCTGGCGGACTTCTCGGCGCTGAGCGAGCTGGCGGACGATGCGTTCGCGCGGTGGCTGGCGCGCGAGGTGGGGGTGGCGCCGGTGCCGGGATCGAGCTTCTTCCACGACCCGGCGCTGGGGCGGCGGCTGGTGCGCTTCGCCTTCCCCAAGCGGCTGGAGACGCTGCGCGAGGCGGGGCGGCGGCTGCGGGCGCTGGCCCCCTCCCTGCTCGCTTAGCAGGGTGCTGAAAAAGTAGAGCTTCCCTCTCGCCGGAGGAAAGCGCTCCGCGTAAACTGACGTATCCTTTCACCCGGGAGCGTCC
>DASUNK010000320.1:0-2037 GCA_036277195.1 Longimicrobiaceae bacterium
GCCCGGGCGTGACCGGCTACCAGGTGGGGAAGCGGGTGATCGTTGGCGCCATCACCCCCTGCGGCCAGTGCAACCCGTGCCTGGACGGGCACCACTCGCAGTGCGGCGGCAAGGCGATGGGGGGCTGGCGCATGGGGAACACCATCGACGGGTGCCAGGCCGAGTACGTCCTGATCCCCCACGCGATGGCGAACCTCACCCCCGTTCCCGACGGCCTGACCGACGAGCAGGTGCTGATGTGCCCCGACATCATGAGCACCGGCTTCGGCGGGGCGGAGAGCGGCAACATCCGCATCGGCGACACGGTGGCGGTGTTCGCGCAGGGGCCGATCGGGCTGTGCGCCACGCTGGGAGCGAAGCTGCGCGGCGCGTCCCGGATCATCACGGTGGACGGCGTGGCGGAGCGGCTGGCGATGTCGGCCCGGCTCGGCGCCGACTTCACCGTCGACTACCACGCGGAGGACCCGGTCGCGAGGATCCTGCAGCTGACGGAGGGGCGCGGGGTGGACGTGGCGATCGAGGCGCTGGGGACGCAGGGCACCTTCGAGAGCTGCCTGCGCGTGCTGAAGCCGGGCGGAACGCTCTCCTCCCTGGGTGTCTACTCCGGGAAGCTGGAGCTGCCGCTGGACGCGTTCGCGGCGGGGCTCGGAGATCACCGGATCGTGACCACGCTCTGCCCCGGCGGGAAGGAGCGGATGCGGCGGCTGCTCGACGTGGTGGCCTCCGGCCGCGCCGACCTGCGCCCGCTGGTGACGCACCGCTTCACGCTCGACCGGATCGAGGAGGCGTACGACCTCTTCGGCCACCAGCGCGACGGCGTCCTCAAGGTCGCCATCACGGTGTGAGATCGCCGGGTTCGCGATCCTTTCCACCCGCCTCCTATGGCGTCGCGGCGGCGATGCGCGCCTCGGAAAGCCGCTGCAGCCACGCGTCGCGGGTGGCGGCGTCCATCTCACCCTTGACCGAGAAGGTGATGCGGGCCCAGGTGCCGCGGCCGTTCATCACCCGCCCCACCTCGTGCTGGTCGGGCTCGGCGGGGCACCCGGCCACCTTCCATTCGTAGAGCGCGTCCTGGTCGGAGTCACGCAGCACGGTCCAGGTGGCGGTGGGGCAGCTCGCCAGCAGCAGCGACCGGCACTGGGACATCGCCCAGCGCGCGCCGGGATACGGCACCCGCACGTCCGCGAAGGTGTGGACCGAGGCGAAGCGCGTCCACCGCTCGATGCTCTCCCCCGGCGGCACGTACTCGGCCACCGAAACCAGCGCATTGCCCGAGCGCCGGGCGAGGGTCCACTCGGCTGGGTCCAGCCGCAGCTCCACATGCCGGGGCGCATACGCCCCCGCTCCGGCCGTCGCGCACCCGGCCAGCGCCATCAGCACAGCGGTTCCGAGCGCGCCGCAAGCGAGTGTTCTCATGGTGTCAGCTCAGCTAGGATTCGTGCGCCTGCCGACTTCTCCGCCCTGCGGATCCGTCGGACCATCGAACCCAAGCTATGCGGGGCCGGCCTCCGCGCCTGTCGGGCGGGCCCGAGCATCCGCGTAGGCATTCTCCCTCGGGGTCGGTCGCACTGCCTTCCGCCGCCGCGCATCGCGCCGGTGTCGAGAAGTCCCCGACAGCGTGCGCGGCATGCGGACGATGGACCACGCGGGCGGCGGGATGCATCATGTTCGTGGAGATCGCCTCATCCGAATGGAGGTGCCCCGTGGATACGATCGAGCTCCGCTCCATCCTGGCCGCGACCGACCTGACCACCGCGAGCGACGAGGTGCTCCGCGCGGCCGGCGCCGTTGCCGCGGCCACCGGCGCCGCGCTGCACGTGGTGCACGCCTTCGACCTGGATCTCTCGCCCCACCCCGGGAGGGCCGCGGAGGCGGCCACCTTCCAGGGGCGCATCGCGGAAGCCGAGTCGCGTCTGGCGCTCCAGGTCACGCGCACCCTTCCCGCCGGGCTTGCCGTCGAGACCCGCGCAGTGGTGATCTACGTGGCCCACCGGGCGATCCTGGACCGCGCCGCGGACGTCGGCGCGGACCTGGTGG
>DASUNK010000321.1:0-3828 GCA_036277195.1 Longimicrobiaceae bacterium
GTGGCGCGTTCGCCACCGCCGTCTCCAGCAGGGGGCGGGCGTCGTCGAGCCGCCCCGCGTCGCGGTAGGCGGCGGCCAGGCGCAGGGCGCTCTCGGTGTCGCCGGGGGCGGCGGCGGCGCGCGCCTCCAATGTGGGAACGTCGCGCGGGGGCGCGGCGGCGCAGGCGGCGGCGAGGGCGAGCGACGCGGCCGCGTAGATGAGCCGGAAGGGGGCGCGGCGGGAGATGCGCATCATGGCGGTATGGGCGCACGGGGGCGGCGGTGGCGCCCTCCGCGGGAGGCGGGTCCGTCCGCGATGAATAGGCCGCGTTCCAGGCAGTGTCAAGGCTCTTGGCCGCGCCGGGCATACCCCTTGCGCCCCGCGGCACCCCGAGCAGGACATGCGCGACGCCCCAGCCGCCGGAGCCATGCAGCAGCCCTTCCACCGCCTCCTGATCGGCCGTACGCTGGCCGGGCGCTACGAGGTGGGCGACGTGATCGGTTCCGGCGGGATGAGCGTCGTGTTCCGCGGGATGGACCGCACGCTCGGCCGCCCGGTGGCGGTGAAGGTGGTGGCGCTCCCCTCCGAGCCCGAGGAGCTGCGCGTGAACCTGCGCGACCGCTTCCGGCGCGAGGCGGGCTCGGCGGCGCAGATCCCCCATCATCCCAACGTCGTCCAGATCTACGACTACGGCACGGACCCGGAGCTGGACCTCGACTTCATCGTGATGGAGCTCCTCCCCGGGCGCGACCTCAAGGAGGTGCTCGCGGTGGCGCCGCCCCGGCCGGAGGCGTCCGTGCGCATCCTGCTGGAGGCGGCGCGGGGGCTGGCGGCCGGACACCGCGCGGGGATCGTGCACCGCGACGTGAAGCCGGCCAACGTCTTCCTGACGGGGGATGAGGGACGCGAGTCGGTGCGGCTGCTGGACTTCGGCATCGCCAAGCCGCTCGGCCCGGACGGCGACGACGGGCTCACCACCGTGGGGCAGCTTCCCCACTCCCCCGCCTACGCCTCGCCGGAGCAGATGCAGCCGGGCGAGCCGGTGACGGCCGCCTCGGACGTGTACCAGCTGGGGCTCATCGGCTACGAGCTGCTGGCGGGGGCGCGCCCATGGACGGACGCGGAGCTGCAGCGCATCCGCGCCGAGGGGGAAGAGCTTCCCCTCCCCGAGACGCCGCGGTGGGCGGCAGTGGCGCCCGCGCTGCGGCAGGTGGTGGCGCGCGCGGTTCGCACCCGTCCGGCGGATCGCTACCCGGACGCGGCCGAGTTCGCCGAGGCGCTGGCCGCGGCGCTCCGCGACGAGCACACGGTGATGCAGCCCGCCACAGCCGCGCACGACGCCACCGTGGCGCTCCCGCCGCCGCCCCCGCCTGCGCCGTCCGCCGCTCCGCCGCTCCGCCACACCACGGCGGTGCCCGCGCCGCGCCGCCGCCGGCGGGGCGCGCCGGTATTGCTGGCCGTGCCGCTGCTGCTGATCGTGGCCGGGCTGCTCTGGGCCCTCACCCGCGACGGCGACGACGCGGAGCGCTCCGCCGCGGCCGCGCCGCTGGACGCGGCGGGCGACACCGCGGCGCTGGCGCAGCTGGAGGAGAAGTTCGTGCGGCTGCAGGCGAGCGTCGCCGAGGGACTGGACCGGCAGGCGCCCCCGGTGGACGTGGATACGGACGAAGGAGACGCCCCCGAGTCGCAGGCGGAGCGCGAGGCCCGCGAGCGCGAGGCGGCGGCGGAGATCGAGCGGGTGGTGCTCGACCTCAACCGCAGCTGGGTGACGGGCGACCTGGACCGGCACCTCTCGCACTACGCGCCGCGCCTGGCGCGCTACTACAACGAGCGCGGCGCCAGCCGCGACTTCGTGCGCCAGGACCGGCTGGCCAGCATGCGCAAGTACGGCGAGCGGAACATGACGGTGCTGCGCCAGGCCGTCACCTTCCCCGCGCCGGACCGCGCCCGCGCGCTGGTGGACAAGGAGTGGAGCTTCATCGGCGACGACGAGCGCTGGGACGGCGCCGAGCGCCAGGAGCTGGTGCTGGAGAAGCGCGACGGGCGCTGGCTGGTGGTCTCGGAGCGGGACAGCGAGGTCTACCGCTCCGAGCGCCGGCGGACGTAGGTTGCAGCGTCCACGGCTCCCATCTCCCCGAAACAGCTCGGAACGTGACCCTGGTGGACTCTCCCGCCGACGTGCGCGGCCACGGCGTGGTGCTGTTCGACGGCGTCTGCAACCTGTGCAGCTGGTCCGTCCGCTTCATCCTGGAGCGCGACCCGGGCAATTACTTCCGTTTCGCCTCGCTGCAGTCCGAGGCGGGGCAGCGGCTGCTGCGCGAGCACGGGCTGCCGGAGGACGATCTGTTCAGCGTGATCCTGGTGGAGGACGGACGGGCGTACCTGCGGAGCGACGCGGCGCTGCGCATCGCCCGGCGGCTCCGCGGCGGGTGGCGGCTGCTGACCGCCTTCCGCGTGCTCCCCCGGATCGTCCGCGATCCCCTCTACAACCTGGTGGCCACCCACCGCTACCGCTGGTTCGGGAAGCAGGACTCCTGCATGGTGCCCACGCCCGAGCTGCGCGAGCGGTTCCTGGAGTGAAACGGCAGCCCACCCAGCGGTTGAAACCGCGGGCAACAACTACGCGAAGTCGGCCTTCGCCGACTGCAAGGCTGGTCGCGTGCGCTTCGGCACCAGCCCTGTCATTCCGAAGTCCGGTCACACGAATACGGCCGTTGCACCCGCTGCCGGCAGGACTGAGGAATCTACCCGAGGCATGCCCGGGAGACGGGTGCGGCAGCCTCACCGGTGCGGCGGCCGCGCAGGAGCACGGGTCAGCCAGTCCGCGCTTCGGAGGGCACCAGCCGCGCAAGCCAGATTCCTCGCTCGTACCTCGCTCGGAATGACAGGAGTAACCGGAGCGCGGCGAGGCTGCCTTTGCAGTCCGCGCAGGCGGACTTCGCGTCTTTCCAGCGGCGAATTCATTCGCTCCGCTGGGGCGGTTCGCGTCGGCGGCATCCGGCGGGCGCGATGAATCGACGATGAATCGCGCCCCTGCGCATCCATCCCACAGGCGTTGAAAGCGATGCGCTCCCTGCACGGCGAGACCGTCGTGGTCACCGGCGCGGCCGGCGGCTTCGGCCGGGCGCTCACGCGGCAGCTGCTGGCCGAGGGGTGCCGGCTGGTGCTGGCGGACCTCGACCGTGCCCGCGTCGAGGAAGCGGCCGCCTCTTCCGCCGCGCCCGGGGCGCCGGGTCGCGTCCTGGGGTGCATCGGCGCGGACCTGGCGGACCCCGCCGGCGCCGACGCGCTCCACGCCGAGGCCATGCGGCTGGCGCCCGAAGTCGACATGCTGGTGAACAATGCGGGCGTCAACGTGCTGGGTCTCCTCCCGGACGTGCCGCGCGAGAAGTGGGAGCGCCTGCTGCAGGTGAACCTGCTGGCGCCGATCCGCCTCACCGCCCTCTTCCTCCCCGGGATGATCGCGCGGCGGAAGGGGCACGTGGTGAACGTTTGCTCGGTGGCCGGGCTGGTGGGAGCGCGGGAGATGACGGCGTACTCCGCGTCCAAGTTCGGGCTGCGCGGCTTCGGCGAGGCGCTGGCGGAGGACGTGCGCGGATTCGGCGTCAGGGTCACCAACGTCTACCCCTTCTACTCGCGCACCCCGATCCTGGAGTGCGAGCGCTACGGCCGGGTGGACCTCACACGCGTCCCGGCGCGGCTGGTGTACGACCCGGAGTACGTCATGGCGAAGGCGATTCGCGGCATCCGCCAGGGGAAGCTGCACGTCTTCCCCGGCGCCATGACGCGGCAGATCGACGTCGTGCGGCGCTTCGCGCCCTGGCTGCGGCCGGTGCTGGAGCGCCTGT
>DASUNK010000322.1:0-5733 GCA_036277195.1 Longimicrobiaceae bacterium
GGGGTGCGGCAGCCCCGCGGACTGCATCTCCTCCGCCAGGGCGCCGCCCTCGAAGCGCAGCGTGCCGTCCTCGTTGTGGACGCGGCATTCGCTGCGGTAGGGGTAGACCAGCTCCAGCCCGTAGGTGGCGCCCTCCACGAACGGCTGGCAGTGCCACGGCTGCGCGGGTGCGCCGTCGCCGTAGGCGTCGGACGGGCCGGCCCAGCCGGGGATCTCCAGCCGGATGCGGCGCGGCGGCGGCGCGCCGTAGACGGTGCGGTAGCGCAGCGCCAGCGGGGGCGGCGGCGCGGCGCGGACGTCCGGATCCTCGTCGTCGGGGTGGGGCTCGCGCATGGCTACACCGCCCTCTGTGGCGAAACGGATTCGCGATCGAACAGGCAAGCGAGGATCGATTCCCGCACGGCTTGCATCGCGAGACCGCTTCCCGCACCAAGCTCGTCGATGATTCGCGGCAGCGGGATTCCCACCGCCGCGAGCTCTGCCAGCTCTCCGCCGGCGGCGTCACGGACGCGCAAGCGTCTGCGCTGGAGCGTGCCGCCACCGCAGGGGAATAGCAGCATCGCCCGGCGAATGTCGGCGGACCTCGCCCCTCCGTACGCCTGGGCGTACAGGAAGCTCTGGTAGACGTCGGCCGGAGAGAGCCTGCGCTCGTCGTAGGCCTTGTACTTGGCGTCGATGCTGAGCCGTGTTCCGGACGCCGCTTCCAGCAGCAGGTCGGGGACCACGCGCGCGTAGGGCACTCCCCGGTCCGCATCCCAGATCAGCCGGTCCTGCCGCTGCCGGTGGACGCGCACACCGTGGCCGGCGAGCGCGGATTCCACCATCCGCGAGACGAAGCGTTCGAAGAGCGCGTTCATGTCGAGGAGAAAGGCGAATCCGCGGTGTTCACCCGCGCGCAGCAGCTCCCGTATTCCCATCGACTCCAGGAGCAACGACGCCAGCGTGTGCGCGGGCCGATAATGCTCGTTCAGGCGGTGATAGTCGTCGTTCGCAGGCGTTCTCCACTCCGTGGAGCGGCCCGGACACACCTCGGAGAAGAGGGTGCGGAGCCGCAGCAGGTGGTCTCGCACCTCGGGGTGGCGTACCCGCGGCGCCACCTGGTCCAATGCCGACGCGAGCAGCCGGTTCTCCCAGGTGTCGGCCTCGCGCTCCTCGTAGCGGCAGATCACGCGGTCCACGCGCCCGAACCGCTCCAGCACCTGCCGGTCGGCCAGGATCCGCCCGCGCACGACGGGTAGTGCCTCCTCGCGCTCCACGTAGTCCGAGAGCAGGCCCGACCGCACGACGGATTCGCACTCGCGCGCGAAGAGCATGGCCAGCAGGTCGAGCAGCGTGGCGCCGGAGGCGTGCAGGGTCCGCATTCCGGGGAGGGCGCGCAGCAAGCCGATTCCCGCGGTGGCCTGGACCATCGCGGCCACGCCCAGGTCGCCACCGGAGAGCTTGGGCACCACCCGCAGCTCCCACGCCTCGAAGCGCAGCACGCCGACCCACGAGCGCGTCTCCACCCGGACGCCGTTCCTCGTCTCCAGGATCGCCAGCCGCTGCGTCGCATTCACCGCGTGTACCAGCCGGCGGTCGCGCGGAGTGAGCACCACCCCGGAGACGTCCTCGGCCGCCCACTCGGCCAGCGTGGTCTCGCGGTGACCCGCGCGGTGCTCACCCCTCCGCACGCGTATTCCCGAAGGCCGCCGCGAGCGCGGCGACCAGCGCGGATGGATCGGCCAGGAGCTCGTCGTCGAGCTCCTGCGCGTCGGGGTCCACCAGCGTGTCGCCCAGGTACTCCGCCAGGCGGGAGTAGTCGTCGTAGCAGTATTCCTGCAGCAGCGGCAGGATCTCCTGGCGGAAACGGCGCGCGAACTCGGCGGGTTCGTCCACGGCTCGCCCGTCCACCAGCAGGTACGAATGCCCCACCTGCTTCTCCCGCCCCTCGTGCTTCATGATCCGGCGGTTCAGCCCTCCGAGGAAGTCGTCCAGGGCCAGCCCCTCGATGGTGGCGCCGCGGAGCAGCGTGTCGTCGGGCATCAGCTCGATGAAGGCGAAGCGGCGGCGGAGCGCGGCGTCGAGCAGCTTGATGCTGCGGTCCGCCGTGTTCATGGTGCCGAGCACCCGCACGTTCTCGGGGACCGTGAACGACTCCTTGCTCTGCGGCAGCGTGACCAACTGGCCGCGCTTGTCCTTCTCCAGCAGGGTGATCAGCTCGCCCAGCACGCGCGCCACGTTGGCGCGGTTGATCTCGTCGATCAGCACCAGGTAGGTGCGGCCGGAATTGGCCTGCGCCTCGCGACAAACGCGCTTGAACACGCCGTCCTCCAGCCGCAGCGCCAGGGAGCCAGCCTCGCCGCGGTCCACGGGACGGAAGCCCTCGACGAAGTCCTCGTAGCTGTACGAGGGGTGGAAGGTGACGCGGGTCAGCGCGCCGATGCTCTCCTCGTTGTCCAGGTGCGGCCGCAGCGAGGGATCGCGCTCGACGAGCAGCGACAGGAGGTGACCGGCCTCGTCCTCCGTCAGGGCGAAGAGTGTTCCCTGGTTTCGGAACCGGATCGGCTCGGACCTGGCGAGGATCGGGTCGGCCGTGATCTCCTCGTACCCGGGTCCGCCCTGGACGTCCGCGACCCACTCCAGCTCGATGCGCGGGCCGTCTTCCGCCGGATGCAGTCCCTGCCGCACCCGGGCCAGCGCCATGATGCGCTTGTCCGGGGTCGACTGATAACCCACCACCAGGTCGCCCTTCTGCACCAGGGGATAGTTGCGCTGGATGCGACCGTAGCGGTAGTCGACGGTGCGCTTCCGCCGCAGCTGGTCCCAGCTCCACTGGCTGGGGTTGGCGACCACCCACCAGACCCGGCGCGCGACCTGTGCGGTGGTGAGACGGCGTTCCTCGGCGGCGAAGCGCTCGGGGTCCGCGATCACCGCCTCCGCGTCCTCACGCCCCTGCGCGCGCAGCAGGCTCCACACGGCGAAGCGGCGCGCCTGGAAGGTCTTGCCGGTCCCCGGCGGCCCGTAGAGGATCGCCTGCCCTTTCCGGTCGAGCGCTTCCTGCAGCTCCGCGAAGAGGGGAGGCGGCGGGATGGCCCCGCTCGGTTGGACCGGGGTGCCTCCCGGTCCCGCGAGCATCCGGGCATACTGATCGGCGGGGATCGGTGCCACGGTGACCACCGCCCACCGCTTCTCGGGCGGGATCGTTCTCCCCGTTCCCTCCTTCCAGTCCACCCGCAGCGTGTGCCGGTACCGCTCGCGCTCGCCGTCCCAGACGTACCCGGGCTCCACCACCTCGCCGATCCCCAGGATCTCCGCGGTCCCGCGGTTGGCGACGACCAGGTCTCCCGGCTCCAGCTCTCGCAGGGTCCAGACCTCGCGTGCCTTCTTGGTGACGGTGGGCTGGTGGTCGTTGTAGCGTTGCGCGTACACCGCGCGGAAGTGCTCGCGGAACTCGGCCATGCTCTCGAACTGCGCCAGGTCGCCGACGTCGTCCCACTCCACGCAGATCATTCCCTTCGCGAGGCACTCGTCCCAGAACTCCCCGTCGTGTCCGGGGGCGATCTTGACGATGCGCCGTGTTTCGCGCGGGTCCGCCCAGGCGTAGGCCAGGCGGGCCATCTCGTTCGGTGCCCACCCCGCGAGCTCCGGCCGCCGGCGAAGGGCGTCCAGGAGCGCCCGGTTCAGGCGGACGGTGTCGTACGACGAGCCCTCGCCCTCCTGCCGATCCAGCAGCCGCAGGAAGTGGCGCAGATGATCGCGGGAGTAGATGGGAATCAGTCGACCGGGGAAATAGACGTGCAGCGACTTGGTGCGGAGCGCCGGCGCTCCGTGGAGCGCGTCGAGCGCGTCGATCTCGTCCCAGCGGCCAGCGGCGGCGAGCTCGAAAGCCCGAAGGAATCCGCCCCGCACGGCTTCCCAGGCTGCTTCCACGCTCCGATAGGCTTCGGGGTAGTGCCACCGCCCGTCGGTTCCGAAGTAGATCAGGTGCTTGCTGGCCTGCCCGCCCCGCATGCTCCCCAGTTCCCGGGACCCGAACTCGATCCACCAGCAATACGTCTCCTTCGGCGTCGTCGGGTCGCCGAGCGCGTACTCGCCCAGGGCCATCTCCGGCCAGTGTTCCGGCGGGAAGCGCCGCACGATCTGCTCGCGCTGGCGCTCGCCCTTTTCGATGTGGTCGCGGAACGACTCGCGTGGATGCTGCGCGACGGCTTCTGCAAGGGTGATCATGCTCGGCAGAGTGGATCGGGGATCACAACCCGGGCACCCGCCGCAGCGCGCCGCTGCTCGCCATCGTCCGGAAGTGCCCGGCCAGCGGGGGCGGCGGCGCGGCGCGGAGGTCGGGATCCTCGTCGTCGGGGTGGGGCTCGCGCATGGGCAGGGATCATATCGACGGCGCCGCGATTTTTCAAATTCGGCGTCGGCGATTATTGTGTATGGCCGCCGCGTCTCTCCACTCCTCCCCTTTGCCACCTCCATGCGGCTCCCGCACGCCCTCTCCCTCACGCTGGTGCTGCTCGCCGCCCGAGCCGGTGTGGCGCAGACGGGCGGAAGTCCGCCGGATGCGCAGCGGTGGGTGCAGGAGGCGGAGAGGCTCCAGGACACGGACCCGGAGGCGGCGCTCCGGCTGGCGCAGCGCGCGCTCCCCCGGCTCGCCTCCCCGGCCGATGCGCCGCTCCGGATGCGTGCCCACGAGGTGCGCTGCTGGTCGGCCGCGGCGGCGGCTCCGGACTCCGTGCCCGCTTTCGCGGCCGCGGGCGTGGACGACGCGGCCCGGAGCCGCCAGCCACGTGCGCTCGCGGCACTGCGCGTCTGCCGCGGCTACGGCCACGAGTCGGTCGGACGCACGCGGGAGGCGATGGAGGACTACGAGTTCGGCGTCGCCGAGGGGCGCCGGCTCGGCGCGCGGGACCTGCTCGCGGACGCGCTGGTGCTGCGTGGCGAGATGCGGTACTACCTCGGCGACTTCACCCGCGCGCTGGCCGACCTGGACGAGTCGTACCGCCTGTACACGGCGCTCGCCGACGAGGGCCAGCAGCGGTACGCGCTCAACGCCATCGCCAACCTGTACGCGGACGCGCACGTGGGGCAGTACGAGCGGGCGCTGGACTACTACCGGCAGGTGCTGGAGTCCCACCGCCGCGCGGGGAACGAGCGTGAGATGGCCACGGCCTACTTCAACCTGGGCAGCACGCTCGAGCGCATGGGCCGGCTGGAGGAAGCGCTCGCGTACTACCGCCGCGCGCTGGCCGGCGACCGGCGCCGCGGCGACCGGGACGAGGTGGCGGTGGACCAGCGCGCCGTCGCCGCGGTGCTGTACAAGCTCGGACGTCCCGCGGCGTCGCTCGCGGTGGTGGACAGCGCCCTGCGCCGCTTCCGCGCCGCCGGAGACGCGGAAATGATTGCGCAGGGGCGGCTCACGCGCGGCGTGGCGCTGCGGATGCTCGGCCGCACGGACGAGGCGCTCGCGGAGCTGGAGGCGGCGCGCGTCCACTTCGCCGCGACCGGCAACCAGCGGTTCCTGGAGAAGGTGCACGAGGAACGGGCGCAGGCCTACGCCGCGGCGGAGCTGTGGCGCGAGGCCTTCGCCGCGCGCGGCGACCAGCTCGTGCTCCAGCGTGCCCTCGGAGAGCAGGCGCGCGAGGAGCAGAGCGCCCGGCTGCGCGTGCAGTTCGACGCGGAGCGGAAGGAGGCGGAGAACCGCGCGCTGCTGCGGCAGAGCGCGTCGGCCGCGCGGATCCGGCGGCTCCAGCTGGC
>DASUNK010000323.1:0-8153 GCA_036277195.1 Longimicrobiaceae bacterium
CCCGAGTACCTGCAGCGCGCCGGCTTCGAGGTGGTCCCCGTCCCGGTCTACTTCCCCGAGGTCACCCAGATCCTGGGGCAGAAGGTCTACCGGCGCGTGGCCGACGTCCCCGGCGGGGTGGACCTGGTGAACGTCTTCCGCCGCTCGCAGGACGTGCCGCCCCACCTGGACGACATCCTGGCCGCCCGGCCGAAGGCGGTGTGGCTGCAGAGCGGCATCCGCCACGACGAGTCGGCCCGCCGCCTGGCCGAGGCGGGGATCCGGGTGGTGCAGGACCGCTGCGCCATGGTGGAGCACCGGCGCCTGGGCCGCTGAGGGGGCGCGGCGGGGCATTGCCGTTCCCCTGCCCCCGTGTTATATGGAGCGCGCCGTAGCCGGAGCCGGACGCGAGCATTCTCCGCCGAGACGGACCATGACCAGAGTCCACACGATCGCAGGGATGGCGCTGCTGGCCCTGGCCGCGGCCTCGTGCAACCAGTACGACCCCGGCGAGGGGCCGGACCAGCCGATCGCCTTCTACCACAGCGTGCATGCCGGGACGAACCAGATCCAGTGCATGTACTGCCACTACACCGCGGACCGGTCGGTCGACGCGGGGATCCCCAGCGTGAGCACCTGCGTGGGGTGCCACGTCCCCGGGAGCGGCGCCCCCAGCCACGTCCCCGCCCAGGCGGTGCTCGCCTTCCCCACCGCGCAGCGCGACAGCGTCTGGCACGCCGAGGCGCAGAAGCTGGTGGACTTCTGGAAGCGGGGCGAGCCGATCCCCTGGGTGCGCATCCACAAGCTCCCCGAGCACGCCAAGTTCCCGCACTTCGTGCACGTGAACGTGGGGCTGCAGTGCCAGACCTGCCACGGCCCGGTGCAGGAGATGGAGAAGGTGAACCAGCAGGCGTCGCTGCGCATGGGGTGGTGCATCGAGTGCCACCGCGGCGGCACGCGGCTCTCCGCGCAGGAGGACAGCCTGGTGAAGCAGCGCTCCTCGTTCATCCGCCGGGTGCAGGCGCTGCGGGCGGCGGGGAACGACGTGCGCGGCGTCACCGCCACGCGCCCGAACCAGCGCGCGTCCACGGACTGTTTCGTCTGCCACTACTGAGGCCGGAGACGGGGATGACGACGCGCAGGGCGCACGGCGCCAGGAGCGAGCATGGCTGACGGGATGAAGCGGCGCGACTTCCTGAAGGTGGTGGGCGCGGGCGGGGTGGGCGTGGCCGCCGCGGGGTGCTCCACGGGGCAGGCCGACAAGCTGATCCCCTACGTCATCCAGCCCGAGGAGATCGTCCCCGGGGTGCCCACCTGGTACGCCACCACCTGCCGCGAATGCCCCGCGGGGTGCGGGCTGATGGTGGAGACGCACGAGGGGCGCGCCACCAAGGTGGAGGGGACGCCGGACCACCCGGTGTCGCACGGGCACACCTGCGCCCGCGGCCAGGCCTCGGTGCAGGGGCTCTACCACCCGGACCGCCACCGCGGCCCCTCGGTGGTGGAGGAGGGGGTGGGGGTGCCGCGCAACCTGTCGTGGAGCGGGGTGGAGACGGACCTGGCCCGCCGCATCCAGGGCTTCCGCCAGGCCGGCCGCGCGGGCGAGATCGTCTTCATCACCGGCGGCTACACCGGGACGATGGACCGGCTGGCGCGCGACTTCACCGCCGCCGTCGGCGCGCGGCGGGTGGAGTACGCCCCGCTGGAGGACGCCCCGCGCGACCTCGACTTCGCCGACGCCGACCTGCTGATCTCCTTCGGCGCCGACTTCCTGGAGACCTGGGGCTCGCCCGTCGACTACGCCCACCAGTTCGCGCGGATGCACGCCTACCGGCGCGACGCCGGCGGCGCGGCGCGGCGCGGGCGCTTCGTGTGGGTGGGGCCGCACCGGCCGCTCACCGGGCTCAGCGCGGACCTGTGGATCGCCCCCCGCCCGGGGACGGAGGGGCGCATCGCCGCGCTCCTGGCCGGCGGCGGGGGCGACGCGGCCGCCGTGGCGCAGGCCACCGGGGTGCCGCCGCAGAAGCTGCAGACGCTGGTGGAGTGGTACGGGCAGTCGGCGCGGCGGGTGGCCCTCGGTCCCGGCGCCGCCCTCTCCGGCACCAACGCCACCGCGGTGCGGCAGGCGGTGGCGCGCATCAACGGCGCCGGCGCGGCCCCCGCGGCGGGCGGGACGGACCTGCGCGCGCTCCGCCAGGTGATCGAGGAGATGCGTGCCGGGCGGGTGGGGATGGTGTTCATCGACGCGCCGGACCCGGCGCACACCCTCCCCGGCGGGATGCGCTTCGTGGAGGCGCTGAAGCGGGTGCCGGTGCGCGTCTCCTTCTCGCCCTTCCCGGACGAGACCTCGCGCCACTGCAACTACCTCCTCCCCGACCACCACTTCCTGGAGAAGTGGGACGACTACGAGCCGCGCCCCGGCGTCTCCGCGCTGGTGCAGCCCGTCATGCGCCCGGTGTTCAACACCCGGCAGGTGGGCGACGTGCTCCTCGCGCTGGCGCGGCAGCTGGGGGTGGCGCTCCCCGGCGCGGCCGACAGCTACTACGACTACCTGCGGGCCGGCTGGGCGGGCCGCGCGTCGGGCACGGCCTGGCGCGAGGCGGTGAAGCGCGGCGGCGTCTGGGGCGGTGCGGCCGTCGCGGCGGCCCCGCCTCCGGTGCAGGGCGATACCACCACCGCGGCGACCACGCCCGCGGCGCCGCAGCCGCCGCGCCCCGCCGGGCCGGTGGCGTACCAGGACCTGTCCTTCGCGGGGGAGGGCGAGTTCCACCTGGTGGTCTATCCCTCCTACCGCTTCTTCGACGGGCGCACCGCCAACCGCCCCTGGCTGCTGGAGCTGCCGGACCCGGTCACCAAGGTGCCGTGGGACGCGTGGGTGGAGATCCACCCCGAGGCCGCCCGCCGGCTGGAGGTGGAGCAGGGCGACGAGCTGGAGGTGACCTCGCGCCACGGCTCGCTGCGGCTGCGCGCCTACGTGTGGCCCGGCGTGCGGCCGGACACGGTCGCCATCCAGATGGGGCTGGGGCACGAGGGGTTCGGCCAGTGGACGGAGGGGCGCGGCGCCAACCCGATGCGGCTGCTGGGGGGCGACTCCGACGCCGCCACCGGCGCCCCCGCCTACTTCGGCGAGAAGGTGGCGCTGCGCCGCACCGGCGAGACCAACACCCGCTGGACGGGGATCTTCGAGCAGGGGGTGCGGGTGCAGCACGACCGCCGGCTGGCGCAGGCGGTGTCGCTGGCCGCCATCACCCGCGCCGACGCGGCGGGCGGCGGGCGCATCCCCGGGCAGGACCAGGAGATCGAGCAGCTGCACGGCGGCGGCGGCTTCGCCCCCGTCCCCACCCACACCGACCCCACGGCCTTCCCCGCCGAGGGCGGGAAGTTCGGCGAGTACATCGACGGCGAGGTGCGCTGGGGGATGGCGGTCGACCTGGCCCGCTGCATCGGCTGCGCCGCCTGCACGGTGGCGTGCTACGCCGAGAACAACATCCCGGTGGTGGGGCCGAGCGAGGTGAAGCGCGGGCGCGACCTGTCCTGGCTGCGCATCGAGCGCTACTTCGGCGTCACCCGCGAGGAGGACGAGGCGCTGCGCGAGGAGGCCACCGACGACGTGCGCTTCCTCCCCATGCTCTGCCAGCACTGCAGCAACGCCCCGTGCGAGCCGGTGTGCCCGGTGTACGCCGCCTACCACACCCCGGACGGGCTCAACGCCCAGGTCTACAACCGCTGCGTGGGGACGCGCTACTGCGCCAACAACTGCCCCTGGAAGGTGCGCGTCTTCAACTGGTTCACCTACAAGTTCGCCGAGCCGCTCAACTGGCAGCTCAACCCGGACGTGACGGTGCGCGAGAAGGGGGTGATGGAGAAGTGCACCTTCTGCGTGCAGCGCATCCACGAGCGCGAGCGCGGCGCCGCGCAGGAGGGGCGGCTGCTGCGCGACGGCGAGGTGGTGCCCGCCTGCGTGCAGGCCTGCCCCACCGAGGGGTTCGTCTTCGGCAACTTCAGCGACCCGGCGAGCGCCCTGTCGCGGGTGGCGGCGTCGCACCGCGGCTACCGCACGCTGGACGAGATCAACGCGCAGCCGGCCATCGTCTACCTGAAGAAGGTGACGCTCCACGAGCCCGCCAACGGCGGGCACGGCGAGCGCCCCGCGCCCTTCGGCGGCGACGAGCACACGCCGCAGGGCGGGGTGGCGCAGCCCGCGCAGCAGGGAGGCCACTGAGATGGCGACCGAGACCGAGACCCCCACGGTGGTGCGCTCCACCTTCCACCCGGAGGTCGAGCGCTACGAGGAGGTCAACCGCGACGCCGACCGCCTGCTCACCAAGCCGGGGCGGGGCTACACCGCGCTGCTGGCGCTGACGGTGAGCCTGGTGGGGCTGATGGTGATCGCCGAGCTCCACAACATCGTCTTCGGGCTGGGGATGAGCGGGCTCACCAACCCGGTGGGGTGGGGCGTCTACATCACCACCTTCGTCTTCTGGGTCGGCATCGGCCACGCGGGGACGCTGATCTCCGCCATCCTCTACCTCTTCCGCGCGCCCTGGCGGCAGTCGATCTACCGCTTCGCCGAGGCGATGACGGTGTTCGCGGTGCTCACCGCGGCGCTCTTCCCGATCATCCACATCGGGCGCCCCTGGTTCTTCTACTGGCTCCTCCCGCTCCCCAGCCAGCGCGGGCTCTGGCCCAACTTCCGCTCGCCGCTGCTCTGGGACGTGTTCGCGGTGACGACGTACCTGACGGTGAGCTCCGTCTTCTTCTACATCGGCCTCATCCCCGACATCGCGGCGGCCCGCGACTCGGCGACGCACCCGATGCGGAAGAAGGTCTACACCATCCTGGCGCTGGGGTGGAAGGGGACCGACCGCGAGTGGCGGCACTTCACCCGGGCGTACCTCTACCTGGCCGCGCTGGCGACGCCGCTGGTGCTCTCGGTGCACTCGGTGGTGTCGTGGGACTTCGCCGTCTCCATCGTCCCCGGGTGGCACACCACCATCTTCGCCCCCTACTTCGTGGCGGGCGCCATCCTCTCGGGGGTGGCGATGGTGGTGACCATCATGGTGCCGGTGCACCGCATCTTCAACCTGGGGAAGTACTTCACCCCGGTGCACTACGACCGGCTGGCCAACCTGCTCATCCTCACCTCCTGCATCGTGGGCTACGCCTACGGCATGGAGTACTTCATGGCCTGGTACTCGGGCGAGCTCTACGAGCGCGACGTGTTCTGGGACCGGGTGACGGGCGAGTACTGGTGGGCGGGATGGTCGATGATCACCTTCAACGCCATCATCCCCCAGTTCCTCTGGATCAAGCGGGTGCGGCGCAACCTGAACGCCTTCTTCCTCATCTCGGTGATCGTGAACATCGGGATGTGGTGGGAGCGCTTCGTGATCATCGTGCCCAGCCTGGCGCACAGCTACGAGCCGTGGAAGTTCCTCAACTACCACCTGACCTGGGTGGAGGCCAGCGTCCTGCTGGGGAGCTTCGGCTGGTTCTTCATGTGGTTCCTCCTCTTCCTGCGCTACCTGCCGGGGCTCTCCATCGCGGAGATCAAGGAGGTGCTCCCGCCGCCGCTGAAGCACCCGGAGGGGCACCCCGCCACCGTCGAGGAGGGCTCGCCCACCCCGGTGGCGACGCTGCCGTCCGGCTACACGGAGCGGGAGGTGGTGGTATGAGCAAGCTGCGCACGGGGGTGCTGGGGGTGTTCGCGTACCTGGACACCGCCACCGACGCCATCCGCCGGCTGAAGCACGCGGGGTACGAGGTGACGGTGTACTCGCCCACCCCGCGCCACGAGCTGGAGGAGGCGCTGGAGGTGCCGGAGAGCCCGGTGCGCATCTTCACCCTGGTGGGGGCGTTCACCGGGACGGCGGCGGGGACGGCGCTGGCGACCTGGACCAGCATCGACTGGCCGCTGCTCGTGGGCGGCAAGGAGGTCGTGGCGCTCCCCGCCTTCAGCGTGATCATGTTCGAGGTGACCATCCTGCTGGGGGCGCTCTCGACGGTGGCGGGGCTCTTCATCCTGGGGCGGCTCCCGCACATCGGGCCGCCGGAGGCGCCGCTCTACCACCCCTCGTTCACGGCGGGGAACTTCGGGGTGTTCGCCCACGCCCCGCGCGACCGCTACGACCAGGTGCAGGCCATCATGACCGAGGCCGGCTCGGAGGAGGTGCTCCTTGACCACCGCTGAGGCCCGGGGCCTGCGCGCGCTGGCGGCGGCGGCGCTGCTGGCCGCGGCGGCCGCCCCCGGGTGCACGGACTGGGCGGGGTACGACCTGGACATGGCCGCGGGGAAGGTGCCGCAGCTGGCCACCATGCGGCGGAGCCCGATCCCGGACCCGTACGCCATGCCGCGGCTCCCGGCCGAGGGCTCGGTGCCGGCGGTGCACCCGCTGGGCGACGTCCCCGCGCCGTACACGCAGCTGCAGCTGGACTCGCTGGGCGCCGCGCTCCCCAACCCGCTCCCGGCCTCGCCCGAGGTGCTGGCGCGGGGCGAGCTGCAGTACGCGCGCAACTGCCTGGCCTGCCACGGGCCGCAGGGGGCGGGGAACGGGCCGGTGGTGGGGCCCGGGAAGTTCCCCTTCGCCCCCGCCATCAACGGCGCGGCCACGGCGGCGCGGGCCGACGGCTACCTCTACGGGGTGATCGACGTGGGGCGCGGGCTGATGCCGCCCTACGGGCCGCGGCTGACGCACGCGGACCGCTGGGCGGTGGTGCACCACCTGCGCCGGCTGCAGGCCGCGGCCCCGCCGCCGGCCGCCGCCGCGTCGGCCGCGGTCATCATCCCGCCGCCGCCCCCGCCGCCGCCGATCCGGCCGCCGCCACCGCCGGACACGCAGACCACCGCTCCCGACACGGGCGCGGGCACGCCGCCGCGCTGAGACAGGGAAAGACCGATGGCCTCTCACTCCGCCGAAGTCCCCCGCTACATCCCGTTCAAAACGCTGCGCGTCTCGGGCGTGGAGCTGGGCGGGCTGCTGCTGCTGGGCCTGCTGGGGCTGGGCGCCGCGCTGCTGCTGGGCGACCACCACCACGCCCGGCTCTGGCACGCCGTCCACTTCAACTGGCTCTTCTGGTCGTCGGTGGCCGTGGGGATGGTGGTGTTCGGGCTGGTGCTGCACATGACCAACTCGCGCTGGTCGTGGTCGGTGCGGCGCTTCGCCATGGCCGGGTCGGCGTTCCTCCCCGTCTCGTTCGTGCTCTACTTCGTGATGTGGCTGGGGTACGAGCACTACTTCGAGCACTGGCTGCACGCGGACCCGCACGACGCGGTGATCGCGGCCAAGCGGGCGTGGCTGAGCGTGCCGGGGATGTTCGTCCGCGACACGCTGGCGATCACCGTGCTCTACGGGCTCGCGCTCTGGTTCGCCTACCACGCGCTGCGGCCGGACCTGTACGGCGCGCGCGACTCGGGGCTCTACCGCTGGATGACGCGCGGCTGGCGCGGCGACGCGGCGGTGGAGGCGGCGCGCTCGCGGCGCATCATGAACCCGATCGCCCCGATCACGGCCATCCTCTTCGCGCTGCTCTGGGGGCTGATCGCCATCGACCAGGCGATGACGATGCTGCCGCACTGGTTCAGCACCATGTTCCCGGTGACCTTCCTGGTGAGCACCTTCCACTCGGCGCTGGCCATGACGGCGATCGTCGCCGTGGTGGTGCGCAAGCGCGAGGGGCTGGAGCCGTACGTCACCGAGCGGCAGTTCCACGACCTGGGCAAGCTCATCTTCGCCTACGCCGTGTTCTGGATGTACGTCAACTGGTCGCAGTACGTGGTGATCTGGTACGGGCTGCTGCCGCACGAGCAGGAGTACTTCGTGCAGCGCTTCAGCGCGCCCTTCGGCGCGGTGACGGAGCTGATGGTGGGGTGCGTGTTCGTGATCCCCTTCTTCTTCCTCCTCTCGAAGCCGCCGAAGAAGGTGCCGGCGTTCCTGGCCTTCGTCAGCGCCATCATCGTGGTGGGGCACTGGCTGGAGCGCTTCCTGATCACCATCCCCTCGGTGTGGCCGGCCGAGGAGGCGCACCACCTGCCGCTGGGGGTGACGGAGGTGGGGATCGCGCTGGCGTTCGGGAGCCTGTTCTTCCTGGCCTGCGCGCTCTTCCTGAAGACCTTCCCGATCCTGCCGAGCCCGGCGGCGCTGGCGGCGGTGCCGCAGCCGTTCGTGACGGTGCCG
>DASUNK010000324.1:0-6215 GCA_036277195.1 Longimicrobiaceae bacterium
GCGTCGAGCGCCCGCAGCAGCGCCGCGTGCACGGCGCCGTCCAGCCCCGGCACCCGCTCGCGCAGGCGGCGCACGGACTCGGCCAGCTCGGCGTCGGCGCGCGACGGGTCCGAGGCGGTGAAGGCCCGCGTCCCCGTGAGCAGGTGGTAGCCCACGGCGGCCAGGCTGAACACGTCCGAGGCCGCCGTCACCGCCTCCTCGCCGCGCAGCTGCTCGGGCGAGGCGTAGGCGGGCGAGTACGGCGAGCGCCCGTACTCGGTGAGGTGGGTGAGGGTGCCCTCTTCCGCCCCCAGCTGCGCGATGCCGAAGTCCAGCACCTTGACGTGCGGCTCGCCCGGGTGGTCGCCCGCCTCGAGGAAGATGTTCCCCGGCTTCACGTCGCGGTGCACCATTCCCCGCCGGTGCCCGGCGCCCAGCCCGCGCGCCGCCTGCTGCAGGATGGAGACGGCCTGGTGCAGCGGGGGCGCGCCGGCGCGGGTGAGCCGCACGGCCAGGTCCTCGCCGCGCAGCAGCTCCATCACCAGGAAGTCCAGGTCCAGCTCGCGCTCGGTGCCGAAGTCGAACACCTGCACCACGTTGGGGTGGCGCAGGTTGGCGGCCGCCCGCGCCTCGCGGTGGAAGCGGGCGCGCAGGCGCTCGTGCTCGGCCGGGTCGTTGGTCACCGCGCCGATCACCTTCACCGCCACCTCGCGGGCCAGCCGCTCGTCGGTGGCCCGGTAGACGGCGCCCATCCCGCCGCGGCCCACGACCGCGTCGATCCGGTAGCGCCCGGCCAGGGTGCGGCCGGTGAGGAGACCTGCGATGCCGTACATCTATTCGAACGTGCCTGCGCGGGTGCGGGAAGTCGGCCGGGATGCGGATTGGTACGGGGGCGGCCGGGGCTTTGTTTCCCCGGCCGCTCAGGGCGCGGGGGGCGGCACCGGCCGCGCCAGGTCGAAGCGCACGCGGAAGCGCCGACCGGTGCTCTCGCGGGTGAGCCCGTAGGTGAAGGACTCGCCGGGGACGATCTCCAGGCTCCACACGTTGGTGGCCGCGGCCGGGACGAGGCGCGCGGTGAAGGTGTCCGCGGGGAAGGCCTGCCGCTCGGGCATACCCTGGCCGCGGGTGTCGCCGCCGTACCAGGAGATGGAGTCCGGCGTGCCGTCGGCGTGCCGGTGGTCGTGCTTCAGGCGCAGCCCCTCGGCGGTGTGCGTCACCACCCAGGTGCGCGAGCGGTCGCCGCCCACGTGGAAGGGAATACGGATCTCGCCGGGCGCGCAGTCGCGCACGTGCATCACCAGGCGGCTGCGGCGGAAGACGGAGTCCGAGGCGTTCCCCTCCACCACCGCGCCCTCGTACGCCCGGCCGCAGAGCTGCTCCAGCCGGTGCCAGAAGGCGGCCTGCTCCACGGCGCGCAGCCCCGGGCGGTGCTGCGGCCGCACGCACGCCGCGGCCAGGACGAGGAGGAGGACGACGGGCGGGAGGCGCGTGCGCACGGGGCTCAGCTCTCGCCGGACGAGCGGCGGAGCGCGTCGAGACGCTCGAAGTCGTCGCGCCAGACGGTCTTGAGCACCGGGTGCAGGTCCATGTAGCTGCGCATTCCCTCCACCAGCGCCTCCAGGTTCACGCCCTCGAAGTCCTCCTCCAGCTTCACCGGCGCCCTGCCGTCGCCGTCGCCGCCGGCGGCCGCGCGCGGCAGCGCCCCCAGCCACACCACCTCGCCGTCGGGGTACTCGATCCCCAGGCGCCGCCCGTCGGTGGCGTACGAGACGGCGCCCTCCCAGGGCATGACGTCGCGCACCTCCCGGCCCAGCTCGTCCGTCCGGGGGAGATAGAAGGCGTCGGGAAGGCGTACGGCGCGTACCCTCATGGCCCTGCATGCGCGCCGCCGCCGCGGCGCGGTTGGCGTGAAAAAGGGGGACGCTCCCGGCGCCCCCCTCCGCTCAGACGAGCGAGACCGCGCGCATGCGCACGGCCTCGGGGGCGGGTACCACCCCGGGCGTGGACGCCTCCGCGTCGAGGACCTCGGGGTGGATGCGCTCGAGCTGCGCCCGCACCTCCACGAAGCGCTGGGCCTGGGCCACCAGCCCGCGGCGCTCCAGGAAGGTGTTGAGGTGCTCCAGCACCGAGCGGAGCGTGTCGTGGCGCTCCTCCACCCGGCGCAGCCTGCGCACCTCCCGCACCAGCCGGAGCGTGGCGTCGGGATGCAGCGCCGCGATGTAGCGCTGGTCCTCCTCTGCCAGCTCGCCCTCGGGCTCCACCACGTACACGTACTCGTCGGCGCCGGGGGGGACGTGGGCCACCACGCGGGTGGTCTCGCCGGTCTGGAAGTCGAGCACGGTGTGCGCCGCCCAGGGACCGGGCGTGGCGTCGACCGCCAGCGCCTCGATCTCGAACAGCTCCTGGTCCGTCAGAGGGGGCTGCTTCGCCATCAGCACTCGTAGGGGGTGGGGCCGCGCCGGCAGGTGCCGCGGCGGGGCGACTGCGGTGAAGGGTGCCTGGTCCGGCACTGCGGGACCAGATATATGCACACCCTCCCCCGCCGTTGCAAGCCTTTCGGCGGCGGTTCGGCCCGGCGGCCGCAAGTGCAGGCGTGCCAAACCGTTGGCCGCGTCACGGAAAGTCACGGTCAGACCCGCAGGGTGAGGGTCTCGCCGTGGCGGAGGAGGTGCAGGTCCTCCGCGGGGAGGCCGGCCGCGGCCCAGGCGGCGCGGGTGCGCACCGGCGGCTCCAGCGGGTCCTCGTCCGTCAGGCGGAAGGTGCCCCAGTGCATGGCCACGAAGGCGCCCCGCCCGCCCAGGTCGCCGTAGGCGCGCACCGCCTCTTCCGGGTTCATGTGCATGGGCCGCATGAACCAGCGCGGCTCGTACGCGCCCACGGGGAGGAGCGTGGCGTGGAAGGGCCCCAGCCGCCGCCCGATCTCCCCGTATCCCGCGAAGTAGCCGCTGTCCCCGCCGAAGTAGAGGCGCGCGCCGTCCGCCGCCGCCAGCGCGTACGAGCCCCAGAGCCGGCGGTTGGTCTCGCGGGGACCGCGCCGCGTCCAGTGCTGGGCGGGGGCGCAGGTCACGCGCAGCGAGCCGCCGGGGGCTTCGATCTCCGTCTCATCCCACCAGTCCAGCTCGGCCAGGCGGCGCACGCCACGCTTCGCGAACCAGGCGCGGTACCCCAGCGGCGCGATCCAGCGCACCTCCTCGCCGAAGCGCGCCTGCAGCCGCCGCACGGTGCCGTCGTCCAGGTGGTCGTAGTGGTCGTGGGAGACGAGCACCGCGTCCACCGGCGGCAGGTCGTCCCAGGCGATTCCAGGCGGGGCGAAGCGGGCGGGCCCCAGCCACTGCGTGGGCGAGGCGCGCCGGCTCCAGACCGGGTCGGTGAGCAGGTTCAGCCCGCCGGCCTGCACCAGGAAGGTGGCGTGCCCCACCCAGGTCAGCCGCACCTCGCCCGCGGCGGCGCGCGGCCGGGCGACGTCGCTGCGCGCCAGGGGGAACGAGCCCGGGGGCGGGTTCGGCGGCCGCCCGCGCCCCTCCCAGAGCCAGCGCAGCACGTCGCGGAAGCCGCGCTGCTCGTCTCCCGCCTCCAGGGGCCAGGGGATGCGGAACCCGCCGTCGGGCAGGTGGTGCGGGGGGCGGCTCGCGGCGGCGCTCATCCCGGGAAGATAGCGGGTGGGGGAAGGCGACTGGAAAGGCGGCCCCACGAGCCGTATCTTCCTGCCACGACACGCCCTGACGCAGCCCGAGCCGCGAGACGATGCTCCGCCTCCACGAATACCGCTACCACCGCCCCGCGCGGCTGGCCGACGCGCTCGCGCTGCTCGCCGAGCACGAGGACGCCCTGCCGATCGCCGGCGGGACGGACCTGGTGCCGAACATGAAGCACCGCCTCTTCACCCCGCGCCACCTCGTGGGGCTGAAGGGCGTGGCCGAGCTGCACGGCGTGGGGCTGGCGGACGAGCACGGCGCGCCGGTGGCGGAGGGCTCGCCCGCCGCGCGGGAGCTGGTGATCGGCGCCTGCGAGACGCTGACGGAAGTGGCCGCGCACCCGCTGGTGCGGCGCTGGTTCCCCTCGCTGGCCGAGGCGGCGGGGAAGGTGGCCGGACCGCAGATCCGCAACCAGGGCACCCTGGGCGGCAACCTCTGCCTGGACACGCGCTGCACCTACTACAACCAGACGCAGTTCTGGCGGAATGCCCTGGGCTTCTGCCTGAAGAAGGACGGCGACGTCTGCCACGTGACCAGGGTGGGGAAGAAGTGCGTGGCCGCCCACTCGGCGGACACGCCGCCCGTGCTCATCACCCTGGGCGGCACGGTGGAGCTGGCCTCGGCCGGGGGGGTGCGGGCGGTGCCGGTGGACGCCTTCTTCGTAGCCGACGGCATCCGCAACACGGTGCGCCGCCGCGACGAGCTGCTGACGCGGGTGCGCATCCCCCTCCCGGCGCCGGGCGTGCGGACGGCCTACCGCAAGGTGCGGCAGCGCAACTCGATCGACTTCCCCCTCCTCTCCATCGCCGCGGCGGCGCGGCTGGCGCCCGACGAGACGGTGGAGGGGATGTCGCTGGTGGTGTCGGCGCTGGGGGCGCGGCCGCGCGTGGTGACGGGGCTGGAGAAGGTGGCGGTGGGCCACCGCCTGCGCGACGTGGCCGGGGCCGTGGCGCAGCAGGCCTTCAAGCAGTGCCACCCGCTGGAGAACATCATCGTGGACCCGGAGTGGCGCCGCGCCATGGTGCCGGTGTACGTGCGCCGCGCCCTGGAGGAGATGGCCGCCGGCTGAGGCTCATCCCCCGGCGAGGAGCGCCTCCAGCTGCTGCCGCGGCGCGGCCCCCACCTGGCGCCGGGCCTCGGCGCCGTCGCGGAAGACGATCACGGTGGGAATGGAGCTGATGCCGTAGCGCGAGGCCACGCCCGGGTTGCGGTCCGTGTCGACCTTCCCCACCAGCACGCTCCCCATCCGCTCGTGCGCCACCTCGTCCAGGATCGGCGCCATCAGCTTGCAGGGCCCGCACCAGTCGGCGTAGAAGTCCACCAGCACGGGGACCGGGGCGTCGGCCACCACGCGGTCGAAGGTGGCGTCGGTGAGGGCGACGGGGCGGTCGAGGAGGATCGGGCGGCCGCACTGGCCGCACTTCGGCCGGTCGCGGGCGCGCGCCAGGTCCACCCGGTTGAGCGTGCCGCAGAACTGGCACCCGACCGTCGCCTTCCGGGCCGTCGCCGTCTCCATCGCCTGCTCCTCTCCTGGATCGGGTGAGGGGCGGGCGCCCCGGGAGGGCGCCCGCCCGCCGGCGTGGGGGCTACCAGTCGTAGTCGTGACGGGTGCCCACGCCGTAGCCGCGGAAGTAGCCGCCGCAGGGGACGCCGCCGCCCGAGGCGCTGCGGTAGCGCTCGGTGCCGTAGTTCACGTCGCCGCCCAGGGAGGAGCCGTAGTCGTGCAGGTCGCGGTCCGCCGGCATGCCGCGGCCGCCGCCCTGCATCCCGCCCCGCATCCCCCCGCCCATCGTCATCCCGCCGCGCATGCGGCCGCGGTTCCACTCCTCGCGGTCGCGCCCGGAGCCACGCTCGTGCTCCCACCCGCCGCCGCGGCCGTGCTCCATCCCGCCGCCGCGGTAGCCGCCGCTCCACTCGCGGCCGCCGAAGTCGCGGTCGTAGCCGCCGTACCCGCCGCCACCCCACTCGGTGCGGCCGTAGCCGCCGGTGCCGCGATAGCCGCCGCTCCACCGGCCCTCGGGCTCGTTCCAGCCGCGGCCGCCCCAACGGCTCATGCCGGGGTCGCGGTCCATCCCCTGGCCCCGGAAGCCGTAGTCGCGGTCGTAGTCGCGGTCCCGGCCGAACCACTCGCGCACGCGTTCGCCGGCACGCTCCAGGAAGTTGCGGTCGTCGTCGTAGTCGTGTCCGTAGCGGTGCATTCGGTCCCTCCATCGTTTCCGGTTCACGAGCGACGCTCCCCATGAGCGCCGGGACAGGAACCGAACCCCGGCTGCAAGTTGCGGACCTTTTCGGGGTATTTCCGGGCGGGGCACAATCTCTGTAACCTTCTATGTAACAGTGATTTAGCTTGATTCGATCCGCACCGTGAAAAGGGTGCCCGCGTTGACGGCGAGAAGGCCACGCGTACGTTTGGAGGTGAGGTCCGACGAGCCCCGAGCCGGGAAGCGACGATGAGCACGGTACTGGAAGCCGCCGGGGCGGAGGCCCCCGCCGCCGAGTCCGCGGAGGAGCGGGTGCGCGAGGCGGTGCGCCGCGCGCGCG
>DASUNK010000325.1:0-3963 GCA_036277195.1 Longimicrobiaceae bacterium
AAGTGCGGGAGTGCGAAAGTAACCACTCTCGCACTTTCGCACTCTCGCACTCCCGCACTTCCTTGACCCGCCCCGCAGCCTGCCGGTATACTCACACGCCCGTCCGTTTGCAGCCCTACCTCGAGCACGGAGGAGCAGGCCGAGCCGAACCCATCGTCCGAACAGCGAGGTGCCGATGCTGCGCGCCCCACCTGTTCTGCTCCTCCTGCTCACGATGGCCTGCGGGCTCGTTGCGGCGACCGCGGCGCCGGCGCAGGAACCCGGCGACACCGCGACGACGGTGGTGGTGCCGTCCCGGGGCTTCCGACTGGAGCAGAACTACCCGAACCCCGCCAACCCGGGCACGTTCATCCCGTTCTACCTGGAGGAGAACCTGTTCCGCGAAGGAGAGCCTCGGGAGGTCTCCATGCGGATCGTGAACATGTTTCGTCAGATGGTCGCAGTGCCGAAGGCCGTGGGACACCCGCGGGGGAAGAACGTGGTCGTCACCAACCTGCGCTACACGGAGCCGGGGAAGAAGGTGGCGTACTGGGACGGGCGGGACCACCGCGGACGGCCGGTGCCCTCCGGCCTCTACTACTGCGAGCTGATCGTGGGCGAGCAGGTGGCGGTGGTGCGGATCATGGTCACCCGGCCACGAGCCCGATCGAGGTTCCTCCCCTTCCTGCGGCGCAGGAACTGAGGCCGGTCCCGAACCCGCGGACCGGCCTCAGCATTTTGGGGATCTGTGTGGGGAGACTGCGCTCAGTCCGTCAGGTAGAGGAAGCGGCCGCAGTTCTGGCAGGAGCGGATCTCCTGGTTGCGCTCCGCGCCGGAGGCCACCGAGGTGGGGATCTGCACGAAGCAGCCGTAGCACGTCCCCCCGATCACCGGCACCACCACCCGCGCGTGCCGCGCCGCCATCCGCTGGTAGCGCCCGCGGATCTGCCCCGGGAGCGCCGCCTCCATCTCCGCGATCTTCTCCCCCAGCTGCTTCAGCGCCTCGTCCGCGCTCAGCCCGAACACCTGCTCCTGCACCTCGCGCGAGGCCGACTCCTCCAGCTCGCGGCGCTGCGCCTTCAGGTCCTGGATCTCCAGCAGGCTCTCCAGCTGCGGGTTCATGCTCGGCTCCGCCATCTCCCTACACCCCCTTCTCCTGCAGCAGCGCCAGGAACTCGTCCGGGCTGCGCAGCTGCGCCAGGCGGGCCGGGACGTCCGCCTCCTTGGAGAACTGCGCGATCTTCCCCAGCACCGGGAGGTACTGGTTGCTCACCTCCAGCGGCGGCGCCACGATCAGGAAGAAGTTCTGCACCGGCTGGTCGTCGTGCGCCTTGTAGTCGATCCCCGTGCGCCGGTGGCCGAACGCCACCCGCAGCCGGTTCACCACCAGCGAGCGGCAGTGCGGGATGGCGATCCCCCGGCCGATGCCGGTGGACCCCAGGTTCTCGCGCCGCTTCAGCATCTTGAAGAGGATCCCCTGCGCCTTCTCGTCCACCCCCAGGAGGCCGATGAGCTCCTTGAGGATCTCGTCCTTGCTCTCGCCCTGGAGGTCGAGCTTGATGGCGTCGCCGGTGAAGAACTCCTTCAGCTCCATAGGTACGAATCCGGTGGCTCGCGCAGGTATCAAGGTGTCTCGTGAAACGGACGCGCCAATGTAAGCCGCGCCTTCCGGGCTGTCAAAACAAGGATTTACGGAGGTTGAACGTCGTCAGGCTTCGGTTATATTGCGGGATGACCGTGAACATCCTGGACCTCCTCCACGGCGGCCGCGTGCCGCTCTACCTGGCCCCGCAGGCGGGGGTCAGCGAGTCGCCGTTCCGCCGGCTCTGCCGCTCCTTCGGCGCGGACGTCGTCGTCTCCGAGTTCGTCTCGGCCGAGGGCGTGCGCCGGCGCGACCGCAAGACGCACTCGTACCTGCGCTTCCACGACGACGAGCGCCCGATCGGCATCCAGATCTTCGGCGCCGACGCCGCAGCGATGGCCGAGGCCGCCGCCCTGGTGGAGGAGGTCTACGCCCCGGACTTCCTCGACATCAACTTCGGCTGCCCGGTCAAGAAGGTCGCCAGCAAGAACGGCGGCTCCGGGTGCCTCAAGGACCTGGCGCTGGTGGAGCGCATCATCCGCGCGGTGAAGGGCGCCATCGCCATCCCCACCACCGTCAAGATCCGCAGCGGCTGGAGCGAGGAGCTGCGCAACCCGGTGGAGATCGCCCTGCGCTGCCAGGAGGCCGGCGCCATGGCGCTCACCCTGCACGCCCGCACCCGCACCCAGATGTACAGCGGCACCGCGGACTGGGACGAGATCGCCGCCGTGGTGGAGGCGCTCGACATCCCCGTCATCGGCAACGGCGACGTGTGGACCGGCGAGGACGCCCGGCGCATGCGCGACCACACCCGCTGCGCCGGGATCATGGTGGCCCGCGGCAGCCACGGCGCCCCCTGGATCTTCGGGCAGGCGCGGGCGGCGCTGGAGGGGCGCCCCGTCCCCGCGGACCCGGACCCGGCCGAGCGCTTCCGCACCGTCATCCACCACGCGCGCCTGGCCATCGCCTGGGAGCGCGACGAGGAGAAGGCGATGGTGGAGTTCCGCAAGCACCTGGGGTGGTACACCAAGGGCCTCCCCAACGGGCGGGTGCTGCGGCAGGAACTCTTCGAGGTGACGCGGCTGGAGCAGGCGGAGCGCCTGCTGGAGGGGTACCTCCGGCAGTGGCTGGAGCAGGGAGTGGCGGCTTGACGCCGGAGCGGCTGCGCGCGCTGCTGGCCGAGGTGGCCGGCGGCGCGCTCTCGCCCGAGGAGGCGGAGCGCCGGCTGGCCTGGCAGCCGGTGGAGGACCTGGGGATCGCCCGCATCGACCACCACCGCGCCCTCCGCCAGGGCTTCCCCGAGGTGGTCTTCGGCGAGGGGAAGACGCCCGACCAGCTCACCGCCATCGCCGCGCGCATCGCCGCCCGCGGCGAGGGGCTGCTGGCCACCCGCCTCTCGCCCGAGGGCGCCGCGGCGCTCCGCGGCGCCCTCGCCGGCGTGGAGCTGAACCCCCTGGCCCGCACCGCCTATCTCCCCCCCGAGCACCCCCCGGAGCGGCGCGTGCGCGGCAGCGTGCTGGTGGTGACCGCCGGCACCGGCGACCTCCCGGTGGCCGAGGAGGCCGCCGTCACGGCGCGGGCCTTCGGCAACCCGGTGGAGCGGCTGACGGACGTGGGCGTGGCGGGGCTGCACCGCCTGCTGGCCGCGGGCGATGCGCTGCAGGGCGCGGCGGTCATCATCGTGGCCGCGGGGATGGAGGGAGCGCTCCCCAGCGTGGTGGGCGGGCTGGTGTCCGTCCCCGTCATCGCCGTCCCCACCAGCGTGGGGTACGGCGCCGCGTTCGGCGGACTCGCGGCGCTCCTGGGGATGCTGAACTCCTGCGCCGCGGGCGTCACCGTGGTGAACATCGACAACGGCTTCGGCGCCGCGGCGGCCGCGAGCCGCATCTGCCGCCGGTGACCATCCGCACCGTGGTCGAGAAGTCCGAGCCGCGCTTCGTCTGGCTCGACGTGGTCGATCCTACCCGGGAGGAGCTCTCCGAGCTGGTGGCGGACTACGGGCTGCACCCCCTCTCGGTGAACGACTGCCTGGACCCGGAGCACCTGCCCAAGTACGAGCTCTTCGAGACCCACAGCTTCGTGATTCTGCGGGCGGCGGACGCCGACGCGCCCCCGACCGCTGACACGGTGCAGGCGCTGACCCGAAAGATCGCCGTATTCGCCGGGCCCACCTTCGTGATCACGATCCACCGCAAGGACCAGCCCTGGCTCACCGCGCTCCGGGAGCGCGGCCTCGGCGGCGTGCCACTCAAGCACGCGACCCGGAGCGAGGGCATCCAGGTCCACCTCCTCGCCCAGCTCTTCAATGCCGCGCTCGACACCTACCAGCGTCCGCTGGAGGAGATCGAGGTCACCCTGGACCGGTTCGACATCAAGGTATTCGAGGGCGAGGTGCAGGCGGG
>DASUNK010000326.1:0-3009 GCA_036277195.1 Longimicrobiaceae bacterium
CAGCTCATCGTCTTCGGCGGGGGCGGGTGGATCATGGAGCCGCTGAACCCCCTCCTGGACCTCTACCTCCTCGGCGCCACCCGGCGCGAGCGCCCCCGGGTGTGCCTGGTCCCCACCGCCGCCGGCGATGCGGCGGCGTACGTCGACCGCTTCCTGGAGGCCTTCCCCGAGGAGCTCTGCGAGCCCACCTGGCTCTCGCTCTTCTCGCGCCGGGTGACGGACCTGGGCGAGTTCCTGGCCGAGCAGGACCTGGTGTACGTGAGCGGGGGGAACACGGTGAACCTGCTGGCGGTGTGGCGCGCGCAGGGGCTGGACCGGGTGCTGGAGGAGGTGCTGGCCGCGGGGACCATCTTCTGCGGGGTGAGCGCCGGGGCGCTCTGCTGGTTCGAGAGCGGGATCACCGACTCGTACGGCCCCGCGCTGAGCCCCCTCGGCAACGGGCTGGGTCTGCTGGAGGGGAGCTTCTGCCCCCACTACGACAGCGACCCCCGCCGCCCGGCGGCGTACCGCGACTTCGTGGCCCGCACCGGCGTTCCCGGGATCGCGCTGGAGGACGGGGTGGCGCTCCACTACGTGGACGGGAAGCTGGCGCGCGTGGTGACCTCGCGCCCCGGCACCTGCGGCTTCCGCTTCACCCCGGGCGGGGAGGGCGGCGTGGCGGTCGACCCCCTGCTCCCCGAGTACCTGGGGTGAGCTGCGAAAAGCGGCCGCGCATCCGGGGTGCGCGGCCGCTCATTCTATCCTGCGATATCGGCTCGACTCAGCCGGCCTTGCGGACCTTCCCCGCGGAGATGCAGCTCGTGCAGACGCGCACGCGCTTGTGCGTGCCGTTCTCCGTCACGATCCTGGCCGACTGGAGGTTCGGGCGCCAGACACGCTTGGTCCGGTTGTTGGCGTGGCTGACGTTGTTCCCGCTGCGCGGGCCTTTGCCGCAGACGGCGCAAAGTGCCATCGGAGTCTCCCGTGGTGCTCGATCACAGATTCCAGACGTAAGACAAGCCGGAAAATATAAGGCCTGGAGCCACGTGGGTCAACCCGCGCGGCCCAGGTCCTTTCGTTGACAGTGCTTGCGCCCCGGGCTACGTTTCGGCCGACCGCATCCGGCCCCGCACGCGGGCCTCCGCCGCTTCTCCGGACCCATGAAGACTGCCCTCATCACCGGCATCACCGGCCAGGACGGGAGCTACCTCGCGGAGCTCCTGCTGGAGAAGGGATACCGGGTGTGCGGCCTGGTGCGCCGCAGCTCGACCGTCACCTTCGAGCGCATCCAGCACATCCAGGACCGCATCGAGCTCCTCTCGGCCGACCTGGCCGACCAGAACTCGCTCCTCTACGCGCTGCGCCAGGCGGACCCCGACGAGCTCTACAACCTGGCCGCGCAGTCGTTCGTGCAGACCTCGTGGCTGCAGCCCACCCTCACCGGCGACGTGACCGCGCTGGGGGTGACGCGCATGCTGGAGGCGGTGCGCGCCCACAATCCCAAGATCCGCTTCTACCAGGCCTCCTCCTCGGAGATGTTCGGGAAGGTGCAGGCCGTCCCGCAGCGCGAAGACACGCCTTTCTACCCCCGCTCGCCGTACGGGGTGGCCAAGGTGTACGGCCACTGGATCACGGTGAACTACCGCGAGAGCTACGGGATGTTCGCGGTGAGCGGCATCCTCTTCAACCACGAGTCGCCGCGGCGCGGGCTGGAGTTCGTCACCCGCAAGGTGACCGACGGGGCCGCCCGCATCCGGCTGGGGATGGCGGAGAAGCTCTCCCTGGGGAACCTGGAGGCCCAGCGCGACTGGGGCTTCGCGGGCGACTACGTGCGCGCCATGTGGCAGATGCTGCAGCAGGACGAGCCGCGCGACTACGTGGTGGCCACGGGGGAGACGCACAGCGTGCGCGACCTGGTGGAGATCGCCTTCGAGCACCTGGGGCTGGACTGGCGTGCGCACGTGGTGCAGGACGAGCGCTACATGCGCCCCGCCGAGGTGGACCTGCTGGTGGGCGACGCCTCGCGCGCCCGCGCCGAGCTGGGGTGGGCGCCGGAGGTGTCGTTCGCCGAGCTGGTGCGGATGATGGTGGACGCGGACCTGGACCGGCTGCGGGAGCAGGCGGCGCGCACCCTGACGGCGGCGGGGTAGCGGGCCGTGCGGCGCGTCCTGGTGACGGGGGCGGGCGGCTTCGTGGGCCGGCACCTGGTGCGCTGCCTGCTGGCGGAGGGGCACCGGGTGTTCGCGGGCACCACCCCGCTGCACGAGCCGGCCGAGGGCGAGCTGGACGCGGCGGCCTGGCTCCCCCTGGACGTGACCTCGGACCGCTCGCTGGCCGCCGCGGTGGCCGAGGCGGAGCCCGACTGGGTGTTCCACCTGGCGGCGCAGAGCTCGGTGGGGGAGAGCTTCGCGGACCCGCTGGGCACCTGGGAGGTGAACGCCACCGGGACCGTCCGCCTGCTCCGCGCGCTGCCCCCTGCCGCGCGCCTCCTCTTCGTCAGCTCGGCCGAGGTGTACGGGGCGGTGCCGGAGGCGGAGCAGCCGCTGCGCGAGGACCGGCCGCTGCGCCCGCTCAACCCCTACGCCGCCTCCAAGGCCGCCGCGGAGATGGCGGTGGTGCAGGCCAGCCTGGAGGGCCGCGTGGCCGCGGTGGTGGCGCGGAGCTTCAACCACACCGGCCCGGGGCAGGACACGCGCTTCGCGCTCCCGGCCTTCGCGGCGCAGCTGGCCGCGATGCGGCTGGGCGCCGCCGAGCCGGTGCTGCGGGTGGGGAGCCTGGCCGCCCGGCGCGACTTCCTGGACGTGCGCGACGTGGTGCGCGCCTACCTGCTGCTGGTGGAGCGGGGCACGCCGGGGGAGGCGTACAACGTCTGCTCCGGCACCGCCCACTCCATGCGCGAGCTGGTGGACGAGCTGCTGCTGCTGAGCGGCACCGGCGCGCGGGTGGAGACGGACCCGGCGCGGGTGCGCCCGGTGGAGGTGCCCCTGCTGCGCGGCGACCCGGCGCGGCTGCGCGCCCTGGGATGGGAGC
>DASUNK010000327.1:0-3081 GCA_036277195.1 Longimicrobiaceae bacterium
GAATCGAGGGAGTAAAGGTGGAAGGGACGCGGCGCCCCAGGCAAAGCCCGTTCCGGTCCGGCAGAGCTCTTCACAACCTGTTGTCTGAAAAGGGTTTGCACGTAAACAGTTGGAGTGATCCGTTACTGCTACGGTTGCACAGGTGCCGTGCGCGCTGCACAGCGGCGGGCACCGATGTCGTGCATTTTAAACCGGGCTAACTCCTTGTCTCGCAACGCTAAACACCAGTTTGAGCCGAGCCGAAGCCGCGCATCTGCACCAATGAAAAGCCGGCCCGCGAGAGGGGACTCTCGCGGGCCGGGCTGAAGGGTTCTCGGAGTTGGTCAGGCCGTCACTGCGCCGTCGGCTCCATCGGCTCGTACGGCGCCGGCTCCAGGCAGTATTTCTGGAGGCCGCACGACGGCGGCGGCGGGGGGGGCGGCGGCTCGTACGTCACCGGCGCGCTCACCCGGAAGATCCCCCACATGCCGCCGTCGAAGGTGAAGGAGGCCTGGTTCCGGTACAGGTAGTCGCCCGCGATCCGGTTCCTGCCGCCCGCGCCGTTCTTCGGCACCACGTCGAAGTGGTTGGTGGGCCCGTGCCCGTGCTGGGCCCCCTTGACCTCGGAGAGGGAGTTGGCCGCGATGGCGCGGCTGTTCCGGTTGTACGGCTCCTCTTCCCACGCGTGGCCGTGCAGGTTGAAGACGCCGTTGCGGGCGTGGCCGCCGGGCTGCAGCACCCGGAAGCGCACCGCGTCGCCCGCCGTGGCGGTGAAGGTCGGGGTCTGCGGAGCGGCCGTCGAGCTCTTCAGCGAGTTGCGGAAGTTCAGCGTCCGCGTCCACTCCAGCGGGGCGTTCGGCGCGAAGCCCATCCGGAACCAGAGCGGCTCCGTCCGGTAGTTGAACGCCTTCTGCCCCGAGTCCTCCGCGTCCTCGGCGTCCGCCAGGTTCGGCACCGCCGAGCCCGCCAGGAAGGTCACCGAGTCGGCGGCGGTGGGACCGCCCGCCAGCTTCTTGGTGCTGCCGAAGCGCAGGTTCACGTCGTCCTGGAAGAGGAGGACGAACTCGCGGAACTTGGTCCCGTTGCTGTTGAACACCGTGGCCTGCGCCCGCGAGGCCGGGTCCGTCTTCCAGGTGGCGCCGACCGGCTCGATGATCATCGCCGCCACGGCGCCCTTGTTGGCGTGCTTGATCCGGTCGGACGGGATCAGGTTGGTGGCCCCGTACTCCACCGGGAACGACACCAGCTGCCCGTTCTGCACCGTCACCTCGCCCGCGTACCACTGGTAGTCGCGGCTGTGGCCGGGCCGGACCACCGTGCGGGGGTTGAAGCCCACCTTCGAGCCGTCCGAGCGGGCGGGGTCGAAGGCCACCAGCTGCGGGTGCAGCCCCACCTGGGTGGAGGGGTCCACCTGGTTGGCGTTGAACCGGTCCACGATCATCGGCAGGGTGTTGTACCCGTCCGGATCGGTGAGCGTGTTCGGCAGCCGGTTGCGCAGCCGCACCTGGATGCAGTCGCCCGCGTTGGCGCGCAGCACCAGCGGCTCGATCGGCACGCCCGACTTGAGCACGTAGTTGCTGCCGTTCCAGGTGAGGTCCGAGGTGAAGACGTAGAGCAGCCCCGACGGGTCGTAGAGCGGCCCGCCGTTGACCGTGCGCGAGTTGTAGACGATGCGCCCGGCCGGGAGCGCCCGCGCCGCCGCCACCGCCGTCACGTCGAACTGGCGCACCGGGGCGCTGCGCGGGCACATGCCGTTGAAGGCATTGCTCGAGGTGCTGCGCCGCGGCGCGTAGGCCATCTCGGCCTCCATCGACGGGTCCGTCGCCGCCATGGCCATCGTCTGCTGGTCGGACGACGCGGCCGCCTCGGGCTGGGTGGTGGCCGACGCCGGGTCAGACGAGTACGCGCTCTCGTCCGTCGGCGCCGCCATCGGCTCCGTGGTGTAGGTCGGCGTCCCCGTGTACGGGTCCGTCGACTCGGTGGTGGTGGCCTCGCCGTAGCCGCCGTCGGTGCCCAGCACCGGGGCGTCGGCCGACTGCTCGTAGGCGGTGGAGTCCTCCGTGGAAGTCTCCATGAACTCCGCGCTCGGGCTCATCGCCTGGTACGAGTCCATCGGCTGCGTGCTCTGCTCCTCCACCGCCATGGCGTACGCCGTGGCGGCGTCCGGGTTCGACGGCAGGGTGAGCAGGTCGCCGCGGGTCTGCCGGTAGGCGCGGATGATCCCCCACATCCCGTTCCAGAGGTCGTCCGTGGCGGAGCCGCCCTGGTACAGGTAGTCCGTCGCCTTCATCTTCGAGTCCGCGTTGTCCACCAGCGGCGGCAGCACGAACTCGTAGTGCTCGCTGATCCCCATCATCTGGCTGTTGCGGTAGCCCGACGCCGAGTCGGACGGCTCGAACAGCCACTCCGTGCCGTGCACGCTGAAGTTGTGCCCCTCCTCGTGCGCCCCCACCAGGATGCGGATCTGCACCTTGTCGTCCTCGTACACGCGGATGAGCGGCGTGAACGGGTCGCCGGCGCGCATGTCCTGCACCAGCGGGCGGTAGAAGGTGGGCTGCGAGTTCAGCCGGCCGTCGCGGCGGTTGACGTCGCTGGCGAAGGCGAGCGACAGGTCGCCCGGCTCGCCGGAGGCCTGGGTGTTGGTGGCCGGGTCGCGGACGCGCAGCGCCAGCGGCTCGTTGCGGTAGTTCACCAGCATGGTCCCCGGGTCGTCGGCCGAGACCAGCTCGGGGCACGGGGCCGGGTCGCCGCTCGGGCACGCCCCCGCCACCGGCGGGCGCAGCATGAACGGCAGGATCGGGTTCGGCTCGAACTTGCCGGCCGGGTTGATGGCCAGGGCCGGGTTGGGGAAGGTGGTGGCCCCCGCGTCGTACGCCAGCGCGAAGTCCGCGATCTGCAGGTTGAACTCGCGGTAGCTGGAGTCCGGGAAGGCGTTGAAGATGATGTCGGCGCGCCAGCTGGTGGGGCCGCCGTCCATGGCGCGCGTGCCGAACATCACCCCCGTCTCGGGGTCGCGCCAGGTGGAGCCCTTCTTCTCGGTGATCAGGCCGGCGTAGAGCCCGGTCTGCTGGTGCGTCGAGGGGCCGAAGTGGTCGTGGGTGA
>DASUNK010000328.1:0-2005 GCA_036277195.1 Longimicrobiaceae bacterium
ACGCCGGCCGAGGAGGTGCTGGCGGGGATCTGGGCAGAGGTGCTGCGCCTGGAGCGGGTGGGGGTGGGGGAGAGTTTCTTCGACGCGGGCGGGCACTCCCTGCTGGGCACGCGGGTGGTTTCGCGCATCCGCGAGGTGTTCGCCGTGGAGCTGCCGCTGCGCGCGCTCTTCGAGGGACCCACCGTGGCGGAACTGGCCGCACGCGTGGAGGAGATGCGCCGCGTGGGGGGGCCGGTGCTGCCACCCGTGGTGCCGGTGGAGCGCACGACTGCGCTGCCGCTGTCGTTCGCGCAGGAGCGGCTCTGGTTCCTGGACCGCCTGGAGCCGGGGAGCACCACCTACAACATCCCCGCGGCGTGGCGCCTGGGCGGAGCCCTGGACGAGGCGGCGCTGGAGCGGGCGCTGGGCGAGGTCGTCCGCAGGCACGAGGCGCTGCGGACGGTCCTCGCCGAGGCGGACGGCTCGCCGGTGCAGGTGATCGCGCCCTTCGGCGGGTTCGCCCTGCCGGTGGAGGACCTGTCGGGGCTCGGCGAGACGGACCGCGAGGCGGCGGTCAGGCGCCGGGTCCGGGAGGAGGCGCGGCGAGCGTTCGACCTCTCGGCGGGGCCGCTCTTCCGCGCGGCGCTGCTGCGGCTGGGCGCCGAGGATCACGTGCTGCTGCTGTCGATGCACCACATCGTCAGCGACGGGTGGAGCATGGGGGTGCTCTTCCGGGAGCTGTCGGCGCTCTACGCGGCGTACCGCGAGGGGCGTGAGTCGCCGCTCCCCGAGCTGCCGGTGCAGTACGCCGACTACGCGGTGTGGCAGCGCGAGCAGCTGGAGGGCGAGGTGCTGGATCGGCAGCTGGCGTACTGGAAGGAGCGCCTGGCGGGCGCGCCGGAGCTGCTGGAGCTGCCGACGGACCATCCCCGCCCGCCGGTGCAGACGTACCGGGGCGCGTCGGTTCCGGTGGAGCTCTCCCTGGAGCTGCTGGAGCGGTTGCAGGCGCTGGGGCGGAGCGAGGGTGCAACGCTCTACATGACGCTGCTGGGCGCCTTCCAGGTGCTCCTCTCGAAGTACGCCGGGAGCGAGGACGTGGTGGTGGGCAGCCCGATGGCCGGGCGTACGCGCGGGGAGGTGGAGGAGCTGATCGGCTTCTTCGTCAACACGCTGGTGCTGCGCACCGACCTCGGTGGAGATCCGAGCTTCCGCGAGACCCTGCGGCGGGTGCGGGAGGCGACGCTGGGCGCGTACGAGCACCAGGAGGTGCCGTTCGAGAAGCTGGTGGCCGAGCTGCAGCCGGAGCGGTCCCTGAGCCACTCGCCGCTCTTCCAGGTCCTGTTCACGCTCCAGAACGCCGAGGGCCGGGGAGGCGCGCTTGCGGGGCTGGAGGTGAGCGGAGTCGGAGCGGCCATGGAGATCGCCAAGTTCGATCTCTCCCTGGAGCTCGCGGCGACCCCCCAGGGCCTGCGTGGCGGACTGAACTACAGCACGGACCTCTTCGAGCGCGGCACGGCCGAGCGGGTGCTCGGCCACCTGGAGCGGGTGCTGGAGCAGGTCGCCGCGGATGCGGATGTGCGGCTCTCGAAAGTGGAGCTGCTCGGGGATGCGGAGCGCGCCCGCCTGCTGGCGCTGGGCGAGGGCGCCGCGCCTGAGCTCCCCCGCGCCACGGTGGATGCGCTCTTCGCGCAGGCCGCCGCCGCCGCGCCGGAGGCCGTGGCGCTGGCGTGGGACGGCGGGCGGATGACGTACGCGGAGCTGGACGACCGCGCCAACCGCCTCGCCCACCACCTGCGCCGCGCCGGCGTGGCCGCGGGGACGCGCGTGGGCGTGTGCCTGGAGCGCGGACCGGAGATGGTCGTCGCCACGTTGGCGGCGCTCAAGGCGGGCGGCGCGTACGTGCCGCTGGACCCGGGGTACCCGGCGGAGCGGCTGGCCTTCATGCTGGCCGACACCGCCGTCCCCGTGCTGGTGACGGAGTCGCCCCTGGCGGACCGCCTGCCGCCCCACGCCGCGCGCATCGTCC
>DASUNK010000329.1:0-4334 GCA_036277195.1 Longimicrobiaceae bacterium
CACCACGCGCGCCGCCAGCTCGGGGGAGACCAGCGAGCCGGCGGCGTGCGCGTCGAAGTTGAAGGCGCCGTCCAGGTAGCGCATCCCCACGTTGACGCCGTGGCTGGCGCGGAGGAGGTCCTGGATCTCGGGATCGGGCTCGCTGCGCCCGAAGGTGGGGAGGACCTCGATCAGCGCCAGCTCCGGGGTGGGGAGGCCGGCCGCGCGCGCCAGCAGCCCCACCGCCAGCTCCGCCACCAGCGCCTTGGCGCCCTGGCCGGCGCCGCGGAACTTGGCCACGAAGAGCCCGCCGCCGTCGGTGTCGACCACGGCGGGGAGGGTGCCGCCCTCGCGGAGCGGCTGCACGTAGCGCGTGGCGGTGTAGGCCGGCAGGGGAGCCATGCGGCGCGGGGGCTACCCCGCGGCGGCGGCCGCCTCGCCGCGGGCGGCGGCCAGGTTGGCCGCCTGCACGTTCAGGCGGATGATCACCTCCAGCAGCTCGCGCGCCGTCTGCGCCGAGAAGGTGGGCGAGTGGGGCACCAGCATCGGCATCTCCCCCGTCTCGCCCAGCAGCTGCCGGGCGGCGCGCGTCAGGATCACCGCCTCGTCGGGGTCGAGCGCCGCCACCGCCTCGCGGTTCTCGGCCAGGATCAGCCGGATCTGGTCCGGGTCGCCGTCCTCGCCCAGGTACATGGCGCGCATGCGGGTGCCGAACTCGGGGTCCACCGCCACCACCGTCAGCCGCCCCTCGCGCAGGCGCCGCTGGATGGCCTCCACCACCTCCGAGTTCACCGTGAGGGTGACGGCGGGCTTCCCCACGTTCTCGGCGGCCTTGCGCACCAGCCGCGAGTGGTAGCTGGTGGTGACCGCCAGGTCGCACCCGCGCAGCACGTCCTCCACCCAGTGGAACTCCACCGAGCGGTCGGGGCGGGGGAGGGGCACGGGCGAGATCTTCACCGGCACCGGGTGGAGCCCGAACTGCTCGTTGAGCTCGCCGGCGTAGGCGGTCATCTGGTCCTCGTTGCTCTCCACCACCGCGCAGCGGAGGGTGACGCTCCCGGTGCAGCGGCGGATGAGCTCCGGGATCTCGGCGATGGTGAGGCGGCGCTTCCACCCCTCCACCAGCACCCCCGCCATCCAGCGCGCCGTCTCGGCCAGCAGCTCGCCGCCGAGCTGCTCCTGCGGGGCCAGGTAGACGCCGGAGCGCCCCCGCACCTCCACCAGCCCCTCGTCCTCCAGCGTGCGGTAGGCCGCCGCCACCACGCGGTGGTCCACCCCGAGCTCGCGCCAGAGGGTGCGGATGCTGGGGAGGCGGTCTCCCGGGCGCAGCATCCCCAGGTGGAGTGCGTTCAGAATCCGGTCACGCAGGCGGTCGCTCAGTGCGGCAGCCGGGTCCATTTCGTTCGTTCTCTCGCGTGCAGGGTGGCGAAGGTGCTATGTATATGCACCGGAGGAGCGTCTTGCGGCAAGTGTGCGCAGAACGTACCCTCCAACCACCCGGGGGTGCCCACCCCCCGGCCGCGCGCCGCTGGCGTGCGCGTTGCGTCCGGTTGCGCAGCCCGCGCAGGCGTGGAGCGCGTTCCCCCGATCCGGCGAGCGATGACGCTGGTACCGCTGCTGGTCGTTTTCGTCCTCATCGCCCTCACCGCACTCTACGTGGCCGCCGAGTTCTCGGCGGTGAGCGTGCGCCGCAGCCGCATCCGCCAGCGGGCGGAGCAGGGGAGCGCGGCGGCGGCGCGGCTCCTCCCCTTCATCGAGGACCCCCGCCGGCTGGACCGCTACATCTCGGCCAGCCAGATGGGGATCACCATCACCAGCCTGGTGGTGGGCGCCTTCGCCCAGGCCACCATCGCGGTGCAGCTCGCCCCCGTCTTCGAGAGCTGGTGGGGGATGCGCCGCGCCGCGGCGTTCTCCACCGCCACGGTGGTGGTGCTGGCCGTGCTGACGGCGCTGCAGATGGTGCTCTCGGAGCTGGTGCCCAAGTACCTGGCGCTGCAGAAGCCCACCGAGGTGGCGCTCGCCACCGTCCTCCCCATGAAGTGGTCGCTGCGGCTCTTCCACTACTTCCTGGACTTCCTCAACGGGAGCGCGGCCCGCTTCCTCCGGCTGATCGGGATGAGCGACGTGGGGCACCGCCACATCCACTCGCCCGAGGAGATCGACCTGCTCATCGCCGAGAGCCGCGACGGCGGGCTGCTGGAGCCCGACGAGCACCGCCGGCTGCGCCGCGCCCTGCAGCTGGGGGTGCGCCCCGCGCGCCACCTGATGGTGCCGCGGCAGGAGATCGAGGCCGTGGACCTGGCCGACCCGGTGGACGCGGTGATGGAGAAGGTGGCCGAGAGCCCGTTCACCCGCCTCCCCGCCTACCGCGGCGACATCGAGCACGTGGTGGGGGTGCTGCACACGCGCGACCTCTTCACCCGCCGGCTCGACCCGGCGCCGCTCGCCTCCATCGAGCCGCTGCTCCGCCCGATCCTGAGCGTCCCCGAGAGCATCACCGCCGACGCCCTGCTCACCCGCATGCGCGAGGCGCGCACCCACCAGGCGCTGGTGCTCGACGAGTTCGGCGGCGTCTCCGGGCTGGTGACCCTCGACGACGTGCTCACCGAGGTGATGGGCGAGTTCGGCGACGAGCTGAAGGACGACGAGCCGGGCCCCGAGCGCCTCCCCGACGGGCGGGTGCGCATCCCGGGATGGATGCGGCTGGACGAGGCGGAGCCGTGGCTGGGCGCGTACCTGGGCGGCGAGTCCGACACCCTCGGCGGGCGGGTGGCCGAGGCGCTGGGGCACGTCCCCCGGCCGGGAGAGCGGGTGAGGATCGCCGGGGTGGAGCTGGTGGTGGAGCGGGTGGCCAACCACGCGGTGGAGGCGGTGCTGGTCACGCCGCTGCCGCGCGAGGAGGGGCGCCGTGGATAAGCTGCTCACGGTGGTCATCATCCTCCTGCTGGTGCTGGCCAACGGGCTCTTCGTGGCGGCGGAGTTCGCCATCGTCACCGTGCCGCGGGTGGCGGTGGAGCGCCGCGCCGCCCAGGGGAACCGCCTGGCCCGCGCGGTGCTGCGCATCCTGCGCGAGCCGCGCCGGCGCGACCGCTACATCGCCACCGCGCAGTTCGGCATCACCATCGCCTCGCTGGGGCTGGGGATGTACGGCGAGCACGTGCTGGCCGAGTGGATCGGCCACGGGCTCGAGGGGCTGGGGATGGGGGAGTGGCGGTGGATCACCGCCCACGGGCTGGCCAGCGTGCTGGCGGTGCTGATCCTCACCTACTTCCACATCGTGCTCGGGGAGATGATCCCCAAGTCGGTGGCGCTGCAGGCGGCCGAGCGCACCGCCACCCTGGTGACCCCGGCGGTGCTCTGGGTGCAGATGGCCGCCTTCCCGCTGATCGTGGCGCTCAACTGGCTGGGGAACGGGCTGCTGCGCCTCTTCGGCATCGACCGCCGCGAGTTCTCGGTGGAGCACGTGCGCACCCCCGAGGAGCTGCAGTACATCGTGCGCGAGAGCCAGGCGGGGGGGATGCTGCGGCGCGAGTCGGCGGTGGTGGTGCAGGAGCTGCTGGCGTTCGGCGACCTGACCGCGGGCGAGGTGATGGTGCCGCGGGTGCGCGTGGTGGGGCTGGAGGTGGGGGCCAGCTTCGCCGAGGTGAAGGAGATCGTGCGGCGCTCGCCCCACACCCGCTATCCCATCTACCAGGACAGCCTGGACAACATCCTGGGGATGGTCCACATCAAGGACCTCTTCCGGCGGCTGCGCAACGAGCGCTCGGTGCACCCCAACGACGCGCGGCCGGTGCCCTTCGTCCCCGAGACCGCCGGCATCGACACGCTGCTGAAGGCCATGCGCGCCGGGCGCACCCAGATGGCGGTGGTGATGGACGAGCACGGCGGCACGGCGGGGATCGCCACCATCGAGGACCTCTTCGAGGAGGTGGTGGGCGAGATCGAGGAGAGCCCCTCGCACACCCCGGACGTGTACCGCGACGGCGCGGGGCGCGTGGTGGCGGCGGGGACGGCGCGGCTCGACGAGGTGGGCGAGGTGCTGGGGGTGGTGCTGGAGCACGAGGAGGTGGACACGGTGAGCGGGCTGGTGCTCGCGTTCCTCGGCCGGCCCCCGGTGGTGGGCGACGTGGTGGACTACGACGACGTGCGCTTCGAGGTGACCGCGGTGGAGGGGCACGGGGTGGGCGAGGCGGCGGCCACCTGCCTGTACCCGCCCCCGGGCCGCGAGCCGCCCCCCGAGCCCGCCGCCGACGCGGCGTAGCCGCCGCTACTCCTCCTCCCCCGGCAGCACCTCCTCCAGCACGGTGCGCACGGCGTCGGAGTCGAAGCCGCGCCGCGCCAGGAAGCCGTGCAGC
>DASUNK010000330.1:0-7179 GCA_036277195.1 Longimicrobiaceae bacterium
GCCGGCCGCCGCCGCTCCCGACACCGGCCGCGCCGGGCAGCCGGAGCCGCCCCCGATCGGCCGGATGGCGGACGCGCTGGAATCCGACGTCGAGAAGTCCACTTTCCTGGTGAACAGCGCGGCGCAGCAGGCGGGCGAGTACGGGCAGATCATCGCCGCGGCGGAGAAGATCAGCAGCGACAACGAGCGGGCGCGCGTGCTGGAGGTGGTGGCCCGCCGCCCCGGGCTGGGGCGCGACGACGCCGTGGCCCTGCTCCGCGCCACCGGCTCCATGTCCTCCGACGGCTCCAAGCGCTGGGTGCTGGCCTCGGCCGCGCCGCGGCTGAACCTGCGCGACGAGGCGGTGCGGCGGGCCTTCTTCGCCGCCGTGAACACCTTCTCCTCCGACGGCGAGCGGCGCCACGTGCTGCTCACCGCCTTCGAGCATGCCCGCCCCGACGCGGTGATGGTGCGCGAGATCATCCTCGCCGCCGGCGGGATGAGCTCCGACGGCGAGAAGCGGCACGTGCTCACCACGGTGGCCGAGCGGCACCCGATCGCCGGCGCCCTCCGCGACGCCTACCTGCAGGTGGTGGAGGGGATGGACTCCGACGGCGAGCGCTCGTACACGCTGAGCGTGCTGCTGGAGGGGCCGAAGCGGACGGAGACGGGCTCCGCCGCGGCGCGCCCCACGCGGCAGGAGCGGACGGCCGTCACCGCCGAGTCCATCTGGAACGGCACCCACGAGACGAACTCGGGCCAGCGCTACGTGCGGCTGGTGGCGAAGGACGTGGTGACCGGGCGCACCCAGGCCGAGGTGCGCTCCCTCCGCCCCGGCGGGTCGCTGGTGCTGGAGGAGCGCGCCGGCGGCGACCACCGCCTCCTGCGCGGCGTCCCCGCGGCCGGCGGCGGCGGCGTGGCGTGGACCTACCAGGTCAACGGGCAGGCGCGGCCGTTCGACGCCGCCGCCCGGTCGTGGATGCAGTCGCTCATCCGCGAGGCGACGGAACCGAAGTAGGCAGGAGAGGGGGCCCGCCGGGCCCCTTTCGCCCGCCCTGAGTGCTGAATTTTCTGCATCACGAAACCTTGCGCCCGGAGGCACCCTTGCCCGGAATCACCCTCTCCCCGAGACCCCTCGCCCTGGCCGCGGCGCTCCTGCTGGCCGTCCCGGCGGCGGCGCAGCGCCACGAATCGAACGTCATCCACGTCGACGGGAACCACCGGCTGGAAGTGCGCCTGAGCGGCCAGGTGGACTTCAACGACGAGGGCGACTGGGTGACCGCCGTGGGCCCGGGCGGCCGGCTGCTGGTGGAGGAGCGCGGCCGCGGCGACGACCGGCGCGTGGAGTTCACCCCCGGCGGCGACGGCGGCGTGGCCGTGCGCTACCTGGTGGACGGCCGCGCCCGCGCGCTCGACGAGGAGGGGCGTGCCTGGGCGCGCCGGGTGATCCGCGAGGCGGTGCGGGAGAACGGGCTGGGCGCCGAGCGGCGGGTGGCGCGCATCCGGGCGCGGCGCGGGGTAGGGGGCGTGCTGGAGGAGGTGGCCGGCATCCGCAGCGACGTGGCGAAGCGCGTCTACTACCGCGCCCTGCTGGCGAGCGGGCCCATGAGCGGCGCCGAGTTCGGGCGGGTGATGGACGACGTGCGGCAGCGCGTGCGCTCGGACGTGGAGACGCGGCTGGTGCTGGTCGAGGCGGTGGACCACGCCGAGGGCGGACGGCTGGCGGCGGTGCTCCGCGCGGCGGAGGGGATCGACAGCGACGTGGAGACGCGGCTGGTGCTGCACCGCGCGCTGGAGCGCCACCGGCTGGAGGACGCGGCCGCGCGCGCCGCCTTCTTCCGTGCCGTCGAGGGGATCGGGAGCGACGTGGAGACGCGGCTGGTGCTGCACCAGGCCGCCGCGCGGCTGCGGCTGGCCGAGGGCGACACGCGCGAGGCCTTCTTCCGCGCCGTGGACCGCATGGAGTCCGACGTGGAGCGGCGCATCGTCCTCTCCTCCGTGCTGCGCGGCGACGCCCCGGAGGCCACGGTGGTGGCGGCGCTGGGCTCGGCGCGCGGGATGAGGAGCGACGTGGAGCGGCGCATCGTGCTGATGCAGGTGCCCGCGCGCCTGCTGCGCAGCCCGCGCGTCTCGGCCGCCTACCGGGCGGTGGTGGACGCGATGGGCTCCGACGTGGAGCGCTCGCTGGCCCTGCGCCGCCTGGCGAACGAGACTCGCTGAATCACGTTGCGTTCGGGAGATTCGGTCGGCTACAAGTGCTGAAATTTCAGCGTTCGAAATCACGTTCCACCTGGAGATGGGCAGCATGCGAAGACTCGGGCTCGGCGCACTCGCGCTCCTCCTCCTGGCCGCGTGGCCGGGGGCTGCGGCGGGGCAGGGAGGCAGCACCATTCAGCACGTCACCCGCGAGAACGGGCACACCCTGCGGGTGCGCGTCCACGGCTCGGTGGAGTTCACCGACGACGACCGCGGCATCCGCTCCGTCTCGCGGGGCGGGCGCGTCACGCTGGAGGAGTCGTTCCGGGGCGGGCCCCACCGCCGCGCGGAGTTCTGGTCCACCGCCTCGGGCGAGCTGCGGCGCGCCTACTACCTGGACGGGGAGGCGCACGCCTTCGACGCGGACGCCCGCGCCTGGGTGGAGCGCACGCTGGAGGGGATGGCGCGCGAGAGCGCGGTGGGCGCCGAGCGCCGCGTGGCCCGCCTGCGGCAGCGCGGCGGCGTGCCGGCGGTGCTCGGCTACGTGCGCGACATCCGCAGCGACGGGGCGAAGCGCGCCTACTACGTGGCCCTCCTCCGCTCCGGCGGGCTGAGCGGCGCGGAGGTGGCCTCCGTGCTGGAGGACGCGGGGCGGCGCATCGACTCCGACGGCGAGACGCGCTACGTGCTGAAGACGGCACTCGACCAGGGACTGCGCGGCCGCGAGGCGTGGGCGGGGTTCTTCCGCGCCGCCGGCGGGATCGACTCCGACGGCGAGGCGCGCTACCTGCTGGCCGCCGCGGCCGCCGGGGCCCCGCTGGACGACGACGCGGTGCGCCGCGACTTCTTCCGCGCCACCGGTGAGATCGACTCCGACGGGGAGCGGAGGTACGTGCTCACCGCCGTGCTCCGCCGCAGCGGGGTGGGCCCCGCGCTGGCGGCCGACGTGCTGCGCAGCGCGGGCGGCATCTCCTCCGACGGCGAGAAGGCCTACGTGCTGGTGCAGGTGCCCCGCGCGCTCCTGGCCCACCGCGCGGTGGGCGACGCCTACCTGGCCGCGGCCGAGGGGATCGGCTCCGACGGCGAGCGCTCGCGCGTGCTCACCCACCTGGCGCGGAGCCGGCCATGAGACGCGCCGTCTTCCTGCAAACGCTCTGCGCGCTGGCCGCCGCGCCCGCCCTGGCCGCCCAGCAGCCCGCGGCCGAGCCGGCGCGCCGGCAGGCGACGGCCGTGCGCATCGAGGGGCGCGCACCCACCCTCGACGGGCGCCTCGACGAGCCGGTGTGGAGCACCGCGCCCGCCGTCACCGACTTCACCCAGAAGCGCCCCGCCGAGGGCGCCACCCCCACCGAGCGCACCGCGGTGCGCTTCGTCTACGACGGCGAGGCGCTGTACGTGGGCGCCCGCATGCACGCCGCCGACCCGCGCGCCGTGCAGGCCCCCGTCAGCCGGCGCGACAACGTGATGGTGGCGGAGTACATCCGCGTCTCGCTCGACACCTACCACGACCGCCGCACCGCCTACAGCTTCGGGGTCACGGCCGCGGGGACGCGCGTGGACGGCTACCACCCGCGCGACAGCGAGTCGATGGACTTCTCCTTCAACCCGGTGTGGGAGGCCGAGGTGGCGCGCGACTCGGCGGGGTGGACGGCGGAGCTGCGCATCCCCTTCACCCAGCTCCGCTTCAACCCCGGCTCGGCGCAGACCTGGGGGCTCAACCTCAACCGCTGGATCCCCTCCAGGGAAGAGGACCTGTACTGGGTGATGGTCCCCGCGGACACCAGCGCCTGGTCCTCGCGCTTCGGCGAGCTGGCGGGGATCTCCGGCATCCGCCCCACCCGGCGGGTGGAGCTGATGCCCTACGTGGCCACCGGCGCCGACTTCCGCGCCGACGTGGACCCGGACGACCCCTTCACCGACGCGCGCGAGGCGAGCGTGCGGGTGGGCGGGGACCTGAAGCTGGGGCTGGGCCCCAACCTGACGCTCGACGCCACCGTCAATCCGGACTTCGGCCAGGTGGAGGCGGACCCGGCCGAGGTGAACCTCTCCGCCTTCGAGACCTTCTTCCCCGAGCGGCGCCCCTTCTTCACCGAGGGGAGCCAGCTCCTCTCCGGCGGCGGGAGCGCGTACTTCTACTCGCGCCGCATCGGCGCCGCGCCGCGCGGGGCCGCCGAGGGCGACTACGTGGACCGCCCCGAGGACAGCACCATCCTGGGCGCCGCCAAGGTCACCGGCCGCCTGCCGAGCGGGCTGGCGGTGGGGGTGCTGGCCGCGGTGACCGACCGCGAGCGCGCCCGCGTCTACGACGCCGGGACGGACCGCTTCGGGCGGGTGGAGGTGGAGCCGCGCGCCGCGTACGGGGTGGTGCGGCTGCAGCAGCAGTTCGGCGCCGCCGGCTCCACCGCGGGGGTCATGCTCACCGGCGTGGGGCGCGGCGTGGACGAGGGCACGCCCCTGGCCGCGCGGCTCCCGGAGTCCGCGGTCACCGGCGGGGCGGACTTCACCCTGCGCCTGGCCGGGGGCGCGTACGAGTTGGGGGGCAGCCTGGGCTTCAGCCACGTGGCGGGCGACTCGCTGGCCATCCTCCGGCTGCAGCGCTCCAGCGCGCGCTACTTCCAGCGCCCCGACGCGGACCACGTGGAGCTGGACCCCTCGCGCACCACGCTCAGCGGCTACGTGGCGTCGCTGGGGGTGGCCAAGCTCAGCGGGAAGCACTGGCTCTGGGAGGCGGGCGTGGCCTCGGAGTCGCCCGGGTTCGACCTGAACGACGCCGGGCAGCTCTCCACCGCCGACGACCTCTCGGCGTACGCGCAGCTCCGCTACCGCGAGACGCAGCCGAAGGGCCCCTTCCGCCGCTACGACGTCTACGTCACCCCCGAGGGCGGGTGGAACCACGGCGGGGTGCGCACCAGCAACACCCTCTGGCTCGACTGGGAAGCCACCTGGAAGAACTACTGGCGGCACTGGCTCACCTTCTTCTACACCCCGCGCGCCTACAGCGACGAGCTGACGCGCGGCGGCCCGCTGGCGGCCACGCTGGCGTCGTGGGCGGGGATCCTGGAGGTCTCCACCCGGGCCTCGTCGCCGCTGGTGGGGCGCGGACGCGTGTACTACGGCGAGAACGAGGTGGGGACGCCGATCTACCGGCTGAGCGGCGGCATCTCGGTGCGGCCGGGGCCGCGCTGGCAGCTCTCGATCGATCCCAACTACCTCCGGCAGACGCCGCTGCGGCAGTACATCACGACCTTCGACGGCGGCCCCGCGGAGACCTTCGGCCGGCGCTACGTCTTCAGCGCGGTGGACCGCAGCGAGTTCTTCGCGCAGATCCGGCTCAACTACCTCTTCACCCCGGACCTGTCGCTGGAGCTGTACGCGGAGCCGTTCGCCTCCAGCGGGCGCTTCCGCGACTTCGGGGAGATGGCGGCGCCGCGCACCCGCGACCTGGCCTACTACGGGAGCGACACCACGAAGGTGAGGCGGGTGGGGAACGCCACCACCGTGTTCAGCGGGAGCGACAGCTTCACCGTGCACGACTTCAGCGTGCGCTCGTTCCGGAGCAACGCGGTGCTGCGCTGGGAGTGGCGGCCGGGGAGCACGCTCTACGTGGTGTGGCAGCAGGACCGCGCCGGCGAGCGCGAGCGGATCGGGGTGGTGGGGCCCGGGGCGCTGGTGGAGACGCTCGACGCGCCGGGCGACAACTACCTGGCGGTGAAGCTCTCCTACTGGCTCCCGGTGCGCTGATCCTCGCGCCCTCCCGGTTGCTCGCCCCTGCGCGGGCGGCTACAATCCGTGCGTTCCTGGCCCGGCGGGCAGCGCACGAACCTGGAGGGCGACGAGCCGCATGACGTCAGCGCCGGTCGAAGAGGGCCTGTACACCTTCCTGTCCGACGAGACCAAGCGGGACCGGCGCAGCCTGCTGATCGCGAGCGTGGCCGCGGTCGCGGTCGGGGGAGCCGGCATCGTTCCCACCCAGATCGGGGCGCTCGGGATCGCGTTCTCCGAGGAGGACCGGGCGAGCCTGCTCTGGGTCATCGCCGGGATCGTCGGCTATCTCCTGCTGGGCTTCCTCCTCCACTCCGTGCTCGACCTGCTGCGCTGGATCGCGGCGTACCGGCGCGACACGGAGACGCTGGAGGCGAAGCTGCGGGCGGGCGATGGAGACATGCAGGCCGTCCAGCAGCAGCTGGAGCGGCTCGAAAAGCTCAAGAGCTGGTCGGTCGGACTCTTCCTCTTCGCCGTCTACGAATTCGGCATCCCCCTCGCCCTCGGCGTCTTCGCCCTGATCGTCGTGCTCGGCCACGCGGGCGTCTAGCGCCTCCCTCCGCTCAGTCGTCGTCCTCTTCCGCGATCACCACCGGGCACACGGTCCGGAGGTCCGCCGCATCCGACGGCGTCTCGAAGAGGCGGTAGAAGGCGGGATGCACCGCGCACATCTCCTCCTTCTCGAAGGTCAGCTCCGAATCCATGTGGTACCTGAACTGCGCGATGTGGTACTGCGCGGTGTGCCGCACGACCTTGCCGATCACCCCCACCTCGGCCGCCATCGTGACCAGCGTCCAGTCGTCGAGCGGGAAGTATTCGCGCGGCCACACCTGCGCCGCCTTCCGGTAGAGCTTCAGGGCGTCCGCCACCCGCATCCTGGCCGGGGCCTGGCGGAAGGCCGCGACCATGACCTCGTTGATCTTCGGGTAGATCGCCGCGTACGGGGCCATGATCGAGTGCGCGATCTCGCTCTCGAGGCTGCGCACCCCCTTGACGATGGCGCGCGGCGAGATCTCGGGCGGAAACGTCCCCTCGTCCCGGGCCACCTGCGCGATGCGGTTGCACAGCCAGATCAGCTGGCCCGGATGCAGGTGGGTGTGGCGGGCGATGTACCAGAAGCTGTCCTCGAGCACCCCCCGGCGGTTCCGCACCATCGCCGGGAAGACGCGGTTCCAGACCTGCTCCCGCACCGCGTGCACGTTCGCCCAGTCCGTGTGCTCGGCGAGGCCGCCGAAGGCGCGG
>DASUNK010000331.1:0-2488 GCA_036277195.1 Longimicrobiaceae bacterium
GCTGGTCCGCCCACGCCTCGTCAGCGGTGAGGTCGAGCACCGGGATGGCGGACCCCGCCGACAGCGCGGCGACGGTGGCGGCCTGCGGCGGGTGCGTCAGGAGGACGGCCGGAGCGCTGTCCTCGAGCATGTTGCGGAGCCGCTCCACCGGGTAGCTGGTGTCGAGCGGCACGTAGGCGCCGCCGGCCTTGAGGATGCCGAGCAGGCCGACCACCATCTCCACGCTGCGCTCCACGCAGATCCCCACCCGCGCGTCGGCGCCCACGCCCAGCGCGCGGAGGTGGTGCGCCAGCCGGTTCGCCCGCGCGTTCAGCTCCGCGTACGTCACCCGCTCGCCTTCGAACACGACCGCCACCGCGCCGGGCGTGCGCGCGACTTGCGCCTCGAACAGCTCGTGGACGCACGCCTCGCGGGGATACGCCGCACCGGTCGCGTTCCACTCCCGCAGCACCAGGGCGCGCTCGGCCGGCGGGAGGATCGGGATGCGGTCCACGCTCCGGCCGTCGTCTGCCGCCATCCCCTCCAGCACTGCGCGCAGGTAGCCCACCCACCGCTCCACCGTCGAGCGCTCGAAGAGGGAGGTGGCGTACTCCACGTCGCCGGCGATGCGGCCGTCCTCCTCCCCCAGCGACAGCAGCAGGTCGAACTTGGCGGTCACGCGCGGCCCGGCGTCCGCGGGGGACAGCTGCAACCCCGGCAGCTCCAGCGCGCCGCCCGCCGCGTTCTGCCAGGCGAACATCACCTGGAAGAGCGGGCTGTACGCCAGGCTCCGCGCGGGACGCAGGCGCTCCACCACCTGCTCGAAGGGGATGTCCTGGTTCCGCTGCCCCTCCAGCGCGCGCGCCTTCACCTGCGCCAGCAGCTCCGCCACGGTGGGCCGGGCGGAGAGGTCCACCCGCAGCGCCAGCGTGTTGACGAAGAAGCCGATCAGCTCCTCCACCTCGGGCCGCGCGCGGTTCGCAGACGGGGTGCCGACGACCACGTCGTCCTGGTCCGAGAGCCGGGCGAGCACCGTGGCCCAGCCCGCCAGCAGCGTCATGTAGAGGGTGGTGCCGTGGCGGTGGCTGAGCGCCGTGAGCCCCGCCGTCAGCTCCCGGCCCAGCTCCACGTGCAGGGTGGCGCCCGCGTGGTCCTGCCGGGCGGGACGCGCGTGGTCGATGGGGAGCTCCAGCAGCTCCGGCGCGCCGGCGAGCGTCTGCGTCCAGTACGCCGCCTGCGCGTCCAGCACCTCGCCTTCCACCCAGCGCCGCTGCCAGGCAGCGTAGTCGGCGTACTGCACCGGGAGCGCGGGGAGCGGATCGGGCTGCCCCTGACTGAACGCCGTGTACAGCGTGCTCAGCTCCCGGGTGAACACCCCCATGCTCCACGCGTCGGAAACCACGTGGTGCATGGTCACCAGCAGCAGGTGGTCGTCATCCGCCAGGCGGACCAGGCGCGCGCGGACCAGCGGCCCCCGCTCGAGGTCGAAGGGCGCGTCCGCCTCCCGGGTCACCAGGCGCTCCACCTCTGCTTCGGCGTGCGGCTCGCCGCGCAGGTCGTGCTCCACCAGCCCGAAGCCGCTCTCCTCCACCGGCAGAATGCGCTGCTCCGGCTCGCCGTCCACCAGCACGAACACCGTGCGCAGCGACTCGTGCCGCGCCACGATGCGCTCCAGGGTGCGCGCCAGCGCCGCGCGGTCCAGCGCCCCCCGCAGCCGCAGCTGCTGCGGAATGTGGTAGGTGCTCCCCAGCTCCCCCAGCTGTTCCAGGAACCAGAGCCGCTGCTGGGCGAAGGAGAGCGCCAGCCGCCCGCCCCGCTCCACCGGCACGATGGGAGAGCTCTTCGGCGCGCTGCGCTCCAGGCTGGCGGCGCGCGCCATCCGGAGGATCCGTTCACGTTCGGCGACTGACAGCGTCGGGTTCATCGGCTCTGAGGGCAGTTCGTTGCGGGGATGGGAGGTGGCTGATCGGTCATTCCACGTCGGCGGCGCGGGCCAGCGCGAGCAGCTCTTCGATCTGGTCCGGATCGAACTGGGCCAGCTGTGTGTCGAGGAGCTGCTGGGCCAGCAGGGAAAGCTCGGGCTTTTCGAAGACGTCGCTCACCGAAAGCTCCACGTCCATCTCCCGCCTGATCCGGAACACGAGCCGGGTGGCCAGCAGGGAGTTCCCGCCCAGCTGGAAGAAGTTGTCCCTGCGGCCCACCCGCTCCGCGCCGAGCAGCTCCGCCCAGATCGCGGCCAGCGCCTCCTCGGTCTCGCCCACCGGCGCCGCGTACTCGTGGGCCACATAGGCATCCCCTTCCGGGGCGGGGAGCGCCTTGCGGTCCACCTTCCCGTTCGGCGTGAGCGGATATGCCTCCATCCACACGTACGCCGACGGCACCATGTACTCCGGGAGGCGATCGGCGAGATGCGCCCGGAGCACGTCCACGGCGACCGGCTCGTCCGCCAGGTAGTACGCGACCAGCCGCGGGTCGCCGGGCGCGTCCTCGCGCACCAGGACGACCGGAG
>DASUNK010000332.1:0-4991 GCA_036277195.1 Longimicrobiaceae bacterium
CCCGATCCCCCCGCTCCCCGAGGAGCTGAAGCAGGTGATCGCGGAGATGGGATAAAAGACAAGTCCTAAGTCCTGAGTCCTGAGTCCTGAGTCCTGAGTAGGGGCGACGCATGCGTCGCCCGCGGCGGGTGGATGCCGGCAGGGGCGCCCCGCAGGCGGGCGTGCAGTCCGCGCAGGCGGACTTCGCGTAGTCGTAGCGGCGAATTCATTCGCTTGCGTGGCCGCGGACTTCGTGTGGTCGTTGCCGTGGTTCCAACCGCCCGGTAGGGGGAGCGCACGCGCGGACCGGCGGACACAAGCGCAATGCGGGGACGGGCGACGCATGCGTCGCACCCTACGGGCGTTTCAGGGCCCGAATCGTTTTTACCCGGAGGGGAGCTTGAGCACCACCACCGAGGGCGTGAACCCGGGGACCATCGGCGGCAAGGACGCCTTCAGCGCCGTGCAGGCGGCGCAGGACGCGAAGGCCGACCACGGCGCCCGCACCTTCCGCATCTTCCGCGGCACCGCGGAGGGCGGCGAGCTGCGCGAGTACCGCACCGAGGTCACCGAGGGGATGGTGGTGCTCGACGCCGTGCACCAGATCCAGGCCGAGCAGGCCAACGACCTGGCCGTGCGCTGGAACTGCAAGGCCGGGAAGTGCGGCTCCTGCTCCGCCGAGATCAACGGCAAGCCGCGCCTGATGTGCATGACGCGCATGAGCGACCTCCCCCCCGCCGAGCCCGTCACCGTCATGCCGATGCGCGCCTTCCCCGTGCTGCGCGACCTGGTGACCGACGTCTCGTACAACTACGAGGTCAACCGCTCCCTCCCCGCCTTCCAGCCGCGCAAGCCCGACTTCCCCGACGGCACCTGGCGGATGTACCAGTACGAGGTGGACCGGCCGCAGGAGTTCCGCAAGTGCATCGAGTGCTTCCTCTGCCAGGACGTGTGCCACGTGCTGCGCAACCACGGCAAGCACGACCGCTTCATGGGGCCGGCCTTCCTGACCCGTGCCGCCGTCTACGAGATGCACCCGCTGGATACCGCCGACCGCACCACCTACCTCAAGGACGCGGGCGGCATCGGCTACTGCAACATCACCAAGTGCTGCACCGAGGTGTGCCCCGAAGGCATCCGCATCACCGACAACGCCATCATCCCGCTCAAGGAGCGCGTGGTGGACCGCCACTACGACCCGCTCCGCATGCTGGTGCAGCTGGTGCGGGGGAGGAGGAAGCAGCCATGATCCGCATCGTGCACCTGTTCGACGTGAAGAAGGGCGTCGAAGAGAATTCCTTCATGGAGTGGCTCGACGCCAAGCTGGAGGTGGCGGCGCGGCGCTTCGGGTGCGTGGACCGCAAGACCTGGGTGCTGCTCGACGGCTTCACCGGGAACTACCTGCAGCCGTACGGCAACGTCCGCGACCGCCCCAAGTACGTGAACGAGGCGTACTGGGACGACCTGGACGGGGCGAAGCGCTTCCGCGAGTGGCTGGTGAGCACCCCGGAGGGGCGCGAGATCCACGACCGCTGGTTCGGCTCCATCCAGAACCACACGGTGCTGCGCTACGTGGAGGGCTGGGCCCGCCACCCCTCCGACGAGTAGGCTTCCGCGGACACCCCCCTCCCACCCGCCGAACGCCGTGACCGCCATCGCCGATCCCCCCGCCGCCGAGCGGCGCGACTTCGTTGAGGTGACCGAGGACCTCTCCGGGAGCCCGCTCTGGAACCCGGACCTCGCCCCCACCCCGCTCTCCCGGCGCACCTGGAGCACCTACAACATCGCCGCGCTCTGGATCGGCATGTCGGTGGTCATCACCACCTACACGCTGGCGTCGGGGCTCATGCAGCAGGGGATGACCTGGTGGCAGGCGCTCCTCACCATCCTGCTGGGGAACACCATCGTCCTGGTGCCGATGGTCCTGAACGCGCACGCGGGGACGCGCTACGGCATCTCCTTCCCCGTGCTCTGCCGCGCCAGCTTCGGGGTGCGCGGCGCCAACGTGCCGGCCATGCTGCGCGCCATCGTGGCGTGCGGGTGGTTCGGCATCCAGACCTGGATCGGCGGGCTGGCGCTGCACGCGCTGCTCACCGCCGCCTGGCCCGGGTGGGCGCGCGTGCCCGGCGCCGTGGCCATCGCCTTCGGCGTGTTCTGGCTGGTGCAGGTGGCCATCATCCTCAAGGGGACGGAAGGGATCAAGCACCTGGAGAGCTGGTCCGCGCCGCTCCTGCTGGCCGGCGGCGCGCTCCTGCTCTGGTGGGGCGTGCGCAACGGCGGCGGGCTGGGGAACGTGCTGGCCGAGTCGCAGCGGCTGACGCAGGGGAGCACACCGTTCTGGACGCTCTTCCCCGCCGCGCTCACCGCGAACGTGGGCTACTGGGCCACGCTCAGCCTGAACATCCCCGACTTCACGCGCTACGCCCGCAGCCAGCGCTCGCAGGCGCTGGGGCAGGCGCTGGGGCTCCCCACCACCATGACGGCCTTCGCCTTCATCGGCGTGGCGGTCACCAGCGCCACCATCGTCATCTTCGGCGAGGCCATCTGGGACCCGGTGGTGCTGGTGACGCGCATCGGCACGCCGCTGACCATCATCTTCGCGGCGCTGGTGGTGATGGCGGCGCAGCTCACCACCAACATGGCCGCGAACGTGGTGTCTCCGGCCAACGACTTCTCGAACCTGGCGCCCAAGCGCATCAGCTACGTGACGGGCGGGCTGATCACGGCGGTGATCGGGATCGCGATGATGCCGTGGCGGCTGTATTCCGACGCAGCGGCGTACATCTTCACCTGGCTGATCGGCTACTCGTCCCTGATGGGGGCGCTCGGCGGCATCCTGATCGCGGACTACTGGGTCGTGCGCCGGCAGCGGCTCTCGCTCCCGGACCTCTTCCGTCCGCAGGGGCTCTACACCTACCGCAACGGGGTGAACCCGCGGGCGATCGCCGCGCTGGTGCTGGCGGTGGCGCCGGTGGTCCCCGGCTTCGTGCGCGCCGCCACCACGCCGGGCGGGCAGGTGGCGAACCCCGGCTTCCTCGACCACCTCTACACCTACGCCTGGTTCGTCACCTTCGCGCTCAGCTTCGTGCTGTACCTGGTGCTGATGCGGGGGCGGGCGCACCATGAGCCTGCGTGACCTTCCGGTAGCCATCCTCGTCGATGTCGATGGCACCCTCGTGGGTCCGTACCGCCAGGGCAAGCGCGAGCTGCGGCCGTCCGCCCGCGAAGTCCTCGCGCAGCTGTCCGAGGCCGCACCCGTGTTCCTCTGGTCGATCGTCGGGCCGGACAACGGGACGCGCCTGCTCCGGGAATATCCCGAGCTGCGCAGGTATGTGAAGGGTTGCTACGGGAAGCTGGACTTTCCGCTCGAGAAAGTCGATCGTGCGTTCGCGATCGACGACGAAGCGAGAGACGCACCCGTACTGGCCTGCCGCTGTTTCCTGCTCGACGACACCTACTGGGGCGGCGACGAACAGGACGACCTCCGCCGGGTAGCATCCGCCCTAGTCGCCGAGATTCGCGGCACCCCGACCTGAAGGCAGCCTTTCCACTCTTCATCCCCTGAGCACGCCGTGCCCAGCAGCGATCCCATTCCGGACGTCTACGTCCGCGAGCCCGGCAGCATCCCCGCCATCCAGGGCGTCCCCACCGCGGTGACGGCGCTGGTGGGCCGCACCCTGCGCGGCCCCGCCGGCCGCCCCGTGCCGATCTCCGGCTTCGCCGAGTTCGACCGCGTGTTCGGCGGGCTGGCGGCGGACTTCCCGCTGGCCTACGCCGCCTGGGACTTCTTCCAGAACGGCGGCTCGCAAGCCGTGGTGGTGCGCCTCTACGCCGGCGACGCGGACGCCGGCACCGCCACCCTGCGCCTGGACCCGCCAGAGGGCGGACCCGGGCTGACCCTCCGCGCCGCCGGCCCCGGCGACTGGGCGAACGGCGCCCTCACCGCCACGGTCCGCCGCACGGCCGCGCAACTGGCCGGCAGCTTCATCCTGGAAGCGAGCTGGACGCGGCCGGACGGCAGCGTGCTGCGGGAGCACTTCGCGGACGTTTCGCTGATTCCGGATGCCGGGTCACGGCGGCTGGACCGGGTGCTGGCGGACAGGTCGGCGCTGCTGCGCTACGTCTTTCCGCCCGACGCGCCACCCTTTCCGGAAGACGGCTGGACGGGAACGGCGGCGGGCGGCGTGGCGAGCGCGTACCTGGCGGACACGGACTACCTGCCGCCGGAGGGGGCCAACTCGCGCCGGGGGATCTACGCGCTCGAAGGCGTGGACCTGTTCAACCTCCTCTGCCTCCCGCCCGACCGCCGTGTTGGCGAGGAGCAGGGCGAGGCGGTGCCCTCGGCCGCCGCGTACCCCGCCGCGGCGGCGTACTGCGAGGCCCGCCGCGCGTTCCTGGTGGTGGACCCGCCGCCCGCCTGGCTCGACCTCCTGCGCCAGGGAGAGGTGGAGCGCATCGACGTGGCGGACGCCGGCACCTACGGCCTCACCGGGCGCAACGCGGCCGTCTACTTTCCGCACCTGCTCCAGGCGGACCCCTGCCGCGGCGGTGCGGCGTATCCCTTCGCCCCCAGCGGCGCGGTGGCCGGGATCATGGCGCGCACCGACGCGGAGACGGGCGTCTGGAAGGCGCCGGCGGGCACCACCAGCGGCGCCCTGCGCGGCGTGGTGGGGCTCGACGCGGAGCTGAGCGACCGGGACAACGGCTTCCTCAGCCGGCAGGGGATCAACTGCCTGCGCACCTTCCCGCTGACCGGGAGCGTGGTGTGGGGTGCGCGCACCCTCCGCAGCGCCGACGTGCTGGACGACGACTTCACGTACATCTCCGTGCGGCGGCTGGCGCTCTACATCGAGGAGAGCCTCTACCGGGGGACGGCGTGGGCGGCGCTCGAGCCCAACGCGGAGCCGCTCTGGGCGGCGCTGCGGCAGAGCGTGAGTGTCTTCATGCGCGGCCTGGCGCCGGCCTTCTTCGGCTCCGGTGTGGACCAGGGCTACTTCGTGCGCTGCGACGCC
>DASUNK010000333.1:0-2714 GCA_036277195.1 Longimicrobiaceae bacterium
GGGTGGGGATGGGGGTGCTGGAGAGCCTCCTCTTCGAGGTCAGCGCCACCGACCTGGCGACGGCGGCCGGCGTCTCCACGCTGCTGCTGGGGGTGGCGCTGGCGGCGTGCCTCCTCCCCGGGCTGCGCGCCGCGCGGGTCCCCCCCGCCGAGGCGCTGGCGGGGGAATGACGCCGGGCGGCTCCGTCAGCGCACCGGGAGGGGCCGCACCTCCACCTCGCGCCGCGCCCCGTCGTCCGCCAGCGGGATCTCGGCCGAAGCCTGCACGCGCCCGTCCACGCGCACCTCGGCGCCGCGGCGGCGCACGCCCGCCGGGTCGTGCACGGTGATGGCGTAGACGCTCCGGCCGAAGCGGTATTCGAGCGAGAACTCTCCCCACCCGCCGGGGACGCAGGGGCGGATGGCCAGGCGATCGCCGCGCCGGTCGAAGCCGAGGATCGCTTCCAGCCCCACCCGGTACATCCAGCTCGCCGAGCCCGTGTACCACGTCCACCCGCCGCGCCCCACCTGCCCGGCGGCGGTGTAGACGTCGGCGGCGACCACGTACGGCTCCACCCGGTAGGTGTCGACCTCCGCCGGCGTGCGCGCGCGGGTGAGCGGGTTGATCATCTGGAAGAGCTCGAAGGCGCGGTCCCCATCTCCCGAGAGCGCGGTGGCCAGCACGGCCCAGAGCGCCGCGTGCGTGTACTGCGCGCCGTTCTCGCGCACGCCGGGAAGGTAGCCCTTGATGTAGCCGGGATCGCGCGGCGTGGTGTCGAAGGGCGGCGCCAGCAGCAGCAGGAGGCGCTCGTCGTCGCGCACCAGGTGCTCTTCCAGGGAGCGCATGGCCGCGGCCCGCCGCTCCGGGTGTCCCGCGGCCGAGATCACGCTCCAGCTCTGGGCGATGGAGTCGATCCGGCACTCGCCGCTCCCGGCGGAGCCCAGCGGCGCGCCGTCGTCGAAGTAGGCGCGGCGGTACCAGGCCCCGTCCCACCCGTGCGCCTCCACGGCCGCGGCATAGCGGTCGGCCGCCGCCCGCAGCTCCGCCGCGGCCGCGTCCTCTCCCCGCTCCGCGGCGTGGACGGCGAAGCGGCGCAGCGTGTCGGCCAGGAACCACGCCAGCCACACGCTCTCGCCCCGTCCCTCCACCCCCACCCGGTTCATCCCGTCGTTCCAGTCGCCCGTGCCGATCAGCGGCAGCCCGTGCGCGCCGGCGGTGCACGCCTTCCGCAGCGCGCGCAGGCAGTGCTCGTACACGCTCCCGACCTCCGCGGAGACCGCGGGGAGGTCGTACACCTCGTGCTCGTGCGGCTCCAGCGGGCGCATGGCGAGAAAGGGGACCCGCTCGTCGAGCAGCGACGCATCTCCCGTGACCCGCACGTAGTGGTCGGCGACGTACGGCAGCCAGGCCAGGTCGTCGGAGAAGCGGGTGCGCACCCCGCGCCCGCTGTGCGGGTGCCACCAGTGCTGCACGTCGCCCTCCACGAACTGCCGCGCCGCCGCGCGCACCAGGTGCTCGCGCGCGAGCGCCGGCTCGGCGTGGACGAACGCCATCACGTCCTGTAGCTGGTCGCGGAAGCCGTAGGCGCCGCTGCTCTGGTAGAGCGCCGAGCGCGCCCACATGCGGCAGCTTAGCGCCTGGTAGAGGGCCCAGCGGTTCAGCATGGCGTCGAACGCGGGCTCCGGCGTGCGGACGGTGATCACCGACAGGCGCTCCGCCCATCCGTCCACGCTCCGCGCCGCCGCCGAGCGCGCGCGGGCGGGGTCGCGGTACGCGTCCACCAGCCGCCGCGCCTCGTCTTCCCCCTCGGCCGCGCCGAGGAGCACCACCACCTCGCGCGCCTCGCCGGGGGCCAGCTCCAGCACGCAGCGCAGCGCGGCGCAGGGGTCCATTCCCGCGCCGTGCCGGCCGGAGAGCGCCTCGCCCCGCATCCCGGCCGGGGCCGCGAGGGTGCCGTTGCGGCCCAGGAACTCGCACCGGTCGCCGGTGTGGCCGGCCAGCGGCTCGCTCAGCGCGCAGAAGGCCACCTGCCCGGCGAACTGCGGGTCGAAGAAGTTGCGGGCGAACACCGCGCCGCGGGCCGCGTCGAGCTCGGTCCGTACCTGGTGCTGGGTGTGCTCGCGCAGCACGCCCAGCGTCCACTCGGCGTACGCGACGAGGGCGACGCGGCGCGCCGTCCCGCCCCGGTTGGCGACGCGCAGCCGCGACACCTTCACCGGGTCGCCGCCCGCCATCGACAGCGTGAGGCGCGTGGCGATGCCGGCGTGCTCGTGCGCGAACGAGGTCCAGCCGGCGCCGTGGCGCACGGTGTACGGCGCGTCGCGGCGGACGGGGGCGGGGGTGGCGCTCCAGGTCTCGCCGCTCTCCTCGTCGCGCAGGTACAGCGCTTCGCCCGCGGGGTCGCTCACCGGGTCGTTGTGCCAGGGGGTGAGCCGGTAGAAGAAGCTGTTCTCCGCCCAGGTGAAGCCGCCGCCGCGCTCGGTGACCACGAACCCGCCGCGCGCGTTCGCCACCACGTTGGCCCAGGGCGCCGGCGGCACCCGGTCGCCGCGCACCCGCACCTCGTAGTCGCCCGCCGCGGTCAGCCCCCCGAAGCCGTTGTCGAAGCGGAGCGCCGCGGCGCCGGCCTCCGCTCCCGTGCCGTCGTCCCCGCCCGCGGGGAGGTCCGACGCCCGGCGCGCGGGCGGCGCGTGCGCAAGCGCGGGAGAGGCGGAGCGAGGCGCGGCGCCGCGCCG
>DASUNK010000334.1:0-9302 GCA_036277195.1 Longimicrobiaceae bacterium
CCCGCGGCGCCCGAGCGGGCGCGGCTGGCGGGGATGACGGCGGCCACCACCCCCGAGCAGATCGTGCAGGCCTGGATGGAGGCGGTGGCCGCGCGCATCGCCGGGGCGGTGGCGGCCGTGGAGGCCGCTCTCGGCCCGGCGGCGGAGATCGTGGCGGGGGGCGGGGCGCTGCACGGCTCGCCGGCGCTGGCGCGGGAAGTGGCGCGCGCGCTGGGACGCCCGCTCCGGCTCACCCCCACGCCGAGGCCACGGCGCGCGGCGCGGCGCTCCTGGCGCTGGAGCGCCTGGGCCTGGTGCCCGACGCCCTGGACGCGGCCTCCTGACCCTTCTCCACTCACTTCCTACCCGGTGGACGGCGAGACGATGGCAACGGGCACCCCGCAGCTGGACCGGCTCTGCATCGACACCATCCGCACCCTCTCCATGGACGCGGTGCAGGCCGCCAACTCCGGCCATCCCGGCACCCCCATGGCGCTGGCGCCGCTGGCGTACCTCCTCTGGACGCGCCACCTCCGCCACGACCCGCAGGACCCCCGCTGGCCGGACCGCGACCGCTTCGTCCTCTCGGCGGGTCACGCGTCGATGCTCCTCTACTCGCTCCTCTACCTCACCGGCTACGGCCTGACGCTGGACGATATCAAGAACTTCCGCCAGTGGGAGAGCCGCACCCCCGGGCACCCCGAGTACGGGCTGACCCCGGGGGTGGAGACCACCACCGGGCCGCTCGGGCAGGGCTTCGCCAACGGGGTGGGGATGGCCATCGCCCAGGCGCACCTCGCCGCGGTGTACAACCGCGAGGGGCACGCGGTGATGGACCACCACGTCTACGTCGTCTGCTCCGACGGCGACCTGATGGAGGGCGTGGCCAGCGAGGCCGCCTCGCTCGCCGGGCACCTGCGGCTGGGGAAGCTGGTCTACTTCTGGGACGACAACCGCATCACCATCGAGGGCTCCACCGAGCTGGCCTTCACCGAGGACGTGGAGCGGCGCTTCGACGCCTACGGCTGGCACACGCAGCGGGTGGAGGACGGCAACGACCTGGAGGCGCTCGACGCCGCCATCCGCGCCGCGCAGGCCGACGAGCGCCCCTCGCTCATCGCCGTGCGCACGGTGATCGGCTACGGCTCGCCCAACCGCGCGGGGACGGCCAAGGCGCACGGCGAGGCGCTGGGCGAGGAGGAGGTGAAGCTCACCAAGCAGAACCTGGGGTGGCCCACCACCGAGCCCTTCCACGTCCCGGAAGAGGCGCTGGGGGAGATGCGCAAGGCGGTGGAGCGCGGGCGCGCCCTGCGCGACGAGTGGCGGCGCCGCTTCGACGCGTACGCGGCGGCTCACCCGGAGGCGGCCGCGGAGCTGGGGGCCGCGCTGGAGGGGCGGCTCCCCGAGGGGTGGGACGCCGGGATCCCGTCCTGGACGGCGCAGGACAAGCCGCTCGCCACGCGCGCCGCCTCGGGGAAGGTGCTGAACGCCATCGCCAGGCAGGTCCCGTGGCTCATCGGCGGCTCGGCGGACCTGGCGGGCTCCAACAACACCCTCATCGACGACTCGCCCAGCTTCTCGGCCGGGGACTACACCGGGCGCAACCTGCACTTCGGGGTGCGCGAGCACGCCATGGGCTCGCTGATGAACGGGATGGCCCTGCACGGCGGGGTGCGCCCCTACGGCGGCACCTTCCTCATCTTCTCCGACTACATGCGCCCGCCGGTGCGGCTGGCGGCGCTGATGGAGCAGCCCACCCTCTACGTCTTCACCCACGACTCGGTGGGGCTGGGCGAGGACGGCCCCACCCACCAGCCGATCGAGCAGCTCCCCGCGCTGCGGGCCATCCCGGGGCTGGTGGACCTGCGCCCCGCCGACCCGGCCGAGACCGCCGAGGCATGGCGCTTCGCCATGGAGCACCGCGAGGGGCCGGTCTTCTTCGCCCTCACCCGGCAGGCCGTGCCGCACCTGGACCGCACCTTCCTGGCGGAGGCGTCGGGGCTGCGGCGCGGCGCCTACGTCCTGGCCGAGGCGGAGGGCGGGCGCCCGGAGGTCATCCTCATCGCCAGCGGCTCCGAGGTGAGCGTGGCGCTGGAGGCGCGCGACCGGCTGCGCATCGACGGCATCCACGCCCGGGTGGTGAGCATGCCCAGCTGGGCGCTCTTCAGCCGCGAGCCCAAGGAGTACCGTGACGAGGTGCTCCCGCCGGGGGTGCGCGCCCGGGTGGCGGTGGAGGCCGCCAGCCCGGTGGGATGGCAGCGCTGGGTGGGCGACGCCGGCGAGGTGGTGGGGATCAGCCACTTCGGCGCCTCCGCCCCGGCGAAGGACATCTTCCAGCAGCTCGGCTTCACCGCCGAGAACGTGGCCGCCAAGGCGCGGCACGTGCTGGGGCTGGAGGGCGAATCGCCCGAGCTGGAGCGGGGGCTGGCCGCCGCGGGGCCGGCCAGGCACGGGACGGACGAGAGCTAGCGCAACCACCGCGAGGGGGACACACCCATGGCCGAGACCACGCAGAGCCCGCTCCACCAGCTGCACCCGCTGGGCCAGAGCGTCTGGCTCGACTACATCCGGCGCGAGCTCCTGGAGAACGGCGAGCTGGAGCGGATGATCCGCGCGCACGACCTGCGCGGCGTCACCTCCAATCCCTCCATCTTCGAGCAGGCCATCGGCCAGAGCGACGACTACGACGACGCGCTGGAGACGCTCGCCGCCGAGGGTGCCGACGCCCAGGAGGCCTTCGACGAGCTGGCCTTCGACGACATCCGCCGCGCCTGCGACCACTTCCGCCCCGTCTACGAGGAGGCCGGCGGCGGCGACGGCTTCGTCTCGCTCGAGGTCTCGCCCGTGCTGGCGCACGACACCGAGGAGACGCTCGCCGAGGCGCGGCGGATGTGGGGCGCCGTGAACCGCCCCAACCTGATGATCAAGGTGCCGGGCACCGAAGCCGGCATCCCCGCCGTGGAGCAGCTCCTCTCCGAGGGGCTGAACGTCAACATCACCCTCCTCTTCTCCCGCGCGGGGCACGAGCGGGTGATGGAGGCGTACCTGCGCGGGCTGGAGCGCCGCGCGGAGGCGGGCGAGCCGCTGGCCCACATCGCCTCGGTGGCGTCGTTCTTCGTCTCGCGGGTGGACACGGCAGTGGACGCGCGGCTGGAGGCGCTGGCCGAGGCCGCCGGGAGCGAGGCGGAGCGGGCGCGGATCCTGGCGCTGCGCGGGCGGGCGGCCGTCGCCAACGCCCGGCTGGCCTACCAGCGCTTCCGCGAGGTGTTCGCCGGGGAGCGCTGGGAGCGGCTGCGGGCGCGGGGGGCGCGGGTGCAGCGGCCGCTCTGGGCCAGCACCTCCACCAAGAACCCCGCCTACCGCGACGTCATCTACGTGGAGGAGCTGATCGGCCCCGACACGGTGAACACCATGCCGCTGGCCACCATCGAGGCCTTCGCGGACCACGGCGTGGCGCGCCGCACGGTGGACGCCGACCCGGAGGGCGCCCGCGCCGACCTGGCCGCGCTCCAGGCGCTGGGGATCGACCTGGACGAGGTCACCGAGCGCCTGCAGGTGGAGGGGGTGGAGAAGTTCGAGGCCTCCTTCCGCCAGATGATGAAGGCGGTGGCCGAGAAGCTGGAGCGGGTGTCGCAGGGAACCTGAGGCGGCGCTGTCCCACCTCCAGCGCGGGGCCCTCCGGCCGGCGGCCGGGGGGCCCCTTTTTCCGCTGGCCGGAAAGCGGTGCGCATCGCCCTGATTGGGGCGCAAACTGCCACAAGTTGGGTCACCCGCGCCCCAAATCGCGCATCCGCGCCGCAGGGCGCCCCCAGGTGGAGGATCGCGCTAAGTCGTTGTCCCTGCGTCACCTGTAGAAACTGCCACGCCTTCCGTATCACACGGCATGATGGTTGCAAAATTGACCGTTCGCTAACGCCCTCGGGATCGTTCCCATGCCCGCAGCCCCCGCTCCTTTCCGTCAGAGAAAGTCGGCACCGCAGCGTTGCATTCAAGGGATCACGGACCGTCGAGCGCAGGGCTTAATGAGGCAGTCGACAACCGGCCGGTTACAGGGCGCTGGCTTGTTCGTCTCGGCGGGTCCGTGACCCGGTCCCGAAGGTAAACATCACGGCAGTTCACAATGCGCGGCCGCTCCCCTCCGGGGGAGCGGCCAAAATTTTTGCTGCCTTCTCTCCCCCCGGTTGCGTGCCCGGCGCGGGCTGCCTATTTGCATGGCGGGGCGGACCGGCGGGCGAACCCGGAGCGGGAGGCGCGGATGAGGCTCGGGATGGTGGGGCTGGGGAAGATGGGCGGCAACATGGTGCAGCGCCTGCTGAACGGCGGCCACCAGGTGGCGGTGTTCGACCTGGACCCCGAGCTCACCCGGCGCGTGGGCGCGCAGGCGGGCGCCACCGCCGCCGGCTCGCTGGCGGAGCTGGCCGCCGCGCTGGAGCCGCCCCGCGTGGTCTGGGTGATGGTCCCCGCCGGCGCGCCCACCGAGCAGACGCTGCTCGCCCTCGCCGCGGTGGCCGCCCCCGGCGACGTGCTGGTGGACGGCGGCAACGCCAACTTCCACGACACCCGCCGCCGCCACGCCGAGCTCGCCGCCCGGGGGGTCCAGCTGGTGGACGCGGGCACCAGCGGCGGCGTCTGGGGGCTGAAAGAGGGGTACTGCCTGATGGTGGGAGGCGAGGCGGAGGCCGTGCGCCGCTGCGAGCCCGCCTTCCTGACCCTGGCCCCCGCGGACGGCTACGCGCACGTGGGGCCTCCCGGGGCGGGGCACTTCGTCAAGATGGTGCACAACGGCATCGAGTACGGGCTCCTGCAGGCGTACGCCGAGGGGTTCGAGCTCATGCACGCCTCCGACTACCCGCTCGACCTGCGGCGGATCGCCGGGCTCTGGGGGCACGGGAGCGTGGTCCGCTCCTGGCTGCTGGAGCTGCTGGAGCGCGCCTACGCGCAGGAGGGCGAGGGGCTGGAGCGCATCCGCGGCTGGGTGGCGGACTCGGGGGAGGGGCGCTGGACGGTGGAGACGGCGCTGGACCTGGACGTTCCCGCGCCCGTCATCACCCTCTCGCTCCTGGCCCGCTTCCGCTCGCGCCAGGAGCAGAGCTACGCGGCGCAGGTGATCGCCGCGCTCCGCAGCCAGTTCGGCGGGCACGCGGTGGTCCAGGCCGCGCCCCCGCCGTCCCCGCCCGTCCCGTGAGCGGCCCGCGCACGCCGGACCCGCTGGCGCTGGTCATCTTCGGCGCCACGGGCGACCTCACCCGCCGCAAGCTCCTCCCCGCCGTCTACCGCCTCTTCCTCGGCGGCCTCCTCCCCGCGGACTTCGCCGTGGTGGGCTTCGGGCGCGAAGAGATGAGCGACGACGACTTCCGCGCCCGCATGCGCGCCGCGCTGGAGGAGCACGCGGAGGCGCCGGACGCGGCGCGCTGGGAGGCGTTCGCGCCCCGGCTCACCTACCTGGGCGTGGGCTTCGAGCCCGAGGGATTCGGGAAGCTGCGCGAGCACCTGGAGGGACTGGGAGCGGCGGCGGGCAACCGGCTCTACTACCTGGCCGTGCCTCCGAACGTCTTCTCGGGCGTGGTGGAGAACCTGGGGCGCGCCGGGCTGGCGAAACCCCCCGACGAGCGCGGCTGGACGCGGGTGGTGGTGGAGAAGCCGTTCGGGCGCGACCTGGAGTCCGCGCGGCGGCTGAACGCCGAGCTGCTGCGGGTGTTCGACGAGCGGCAGGTGTTCCGCATCGACCACTACCTGGGGAAGGAGACCACGCAGAACCTGCTGGTCTTCCGCTTCGCCAACGTCATCTGGGAGCCGCTCTGGAGCCGCAACCACGTGGACCACGTGCAGATCACCGTGGGCGAGACGGTGGGCGTGGAGCGGCGGGCGGGCTACTACGACCAGGCCGGCGCCCTGCGCGACATGGTGCAGAGCCACCTGCTGCAGCTGCTCACCCTGGTGGCGATGGAGCCGCCCGCCAGCTACGACGCGGACTCGATCCGCAGCGAGAAGGTGAAGGTGCTCCGCTCGGTGCGCCCGATGGCCCGCGAGGCCGTGGCGCGCGAGGCGGTGCGGGGCCGGTACGCCGCCTCGCGCCGCGGCAACGTGCCGGGATACCTCGACGAGGAGGGGGTGCCGGCCGGCTCGCGCACCGAGACGTACGCGGCGCTCCGGCTCTTCGTGGACAACTGGCGCTGGGCGGGAGTCCCCTTCTACCTGCGCACCGGGAAGCGGCTGTGCGACCGGGCCACCGAGGTGGTGGTGCGCTTCCGCCCGGCACCCCACCCGATCGTGGACCTGGTGGAGGGCGACGACCCCGTCCCCAACACGCTGGTGCTGCGCATCCAGCCGAACGAGGGGATCTCGCTCTGGTTCGAAGCCAAGGTGCCGGGACTGGTGGGGCGGCTGCAGCCGGTGAGCATGGACTTCGACTACACCTCGTTCGGGGTGGAATCGCCCGAGGCGTACCAGCGGCTCCTCCTCGACGCCATGCTGGGCGACGCCACGCTCTTCGCCCGGCGCGACGAGGTGGAGTCGGCGTGGACGCTGGTCACCCCGATCCTGGAGGCGTGGGCGGAGGGCGGCGAGCCGGAGCCGTACCCGGCCGGGAGCTGGGGCCCGGAGGGGGCGGACCGGCTGCTGGAGCAGGACGGCCGCCGCTGGCGGGCGCCCTGAGGCTCAGTCCCCGCCGGCCGCCACCTCCGCCGCCACCGCCGGTGCCTCGCGGGGTGGGCGGCGGCGCGCGCGGCGGGCGTCCAGCTCGCGCTTGAGGTCCGCGTAGAGGGTGGGATCCACCGGCATCAGGTACTCGCGCAGCCGGTTGCGCGAGCGCCACCGCCGCGCGCCCAGGTCCCGCAGCAGCTCCTCCACGTAGTGCAGGGAGAAGGGGATGACGCAGGTGCCGCTCGCCAGCCCCACCGGGCGCGCGGTGCGCAGCCACTCCCACCACGCCGCCATCTCCCGCAGCATCGCCTCGCGCGGGGGGAGCGCCAGCTCGCCGCGCACGTGCTCGGCCAGCCAGCGTGCGCCCACCTCGGAGGTGAGCTGCGAGTAGAGGCTGGAGTTGTAGCCCACGAAGCCCAGGCGCGGCACGTCGGGGTGGAGAAGGTTGCGGTAGAGGTGGACGATGCCCTGCTCGTCCACGACCCGGCTCCGCGCCGCCTCCGGGAGGAAGGGGACGTCCTGCCGGAAGCCGGTGCCGAAGACCACCGCGTCGGCCTCCACCCGCTCGCCGGACTCCAGCTCCACCCCGCCCGCCACGAAGCGGCGCACGCTTCCCCGGCGCGTCTGCAGGCGCCCGCTGTGCACCGCCTGGTAGAAGCCCGGCGTCTCCAGGCTCAGCAGGCAGCTGATCCCGGTCTCGATCGGCTCGTCGGGGACCATGCCGGCGCGGCGCAGCCCGAAGGTGGCGCGCAGCACTCCCGTGATCCCCCGCCAGAACGCCCACACCAGCGGCCGGCCGACCGTGTGCAGCACGCGCTCGAACCCCTCCACCCGCCGGTAGCGGAGCAGCGCCTCGGCGAAGCGGGTGCAGAGGATGTACTTCAGGTTCACGCGGCCGAACCAGAAGCGGGGCGACTTCCAGTGCGCGCGGCGGAAGACCAGGGTGCAGGCGCGGGCGTGCTCCAGCGCCGCCATGGACACGTCCGTGGCGGACTTGGCGAAGCCCACCACCACCACGCGCCTGCCGCGCACCTGGGCGGGGTGGTTGAAGCCGGTGCTGTGCAGCACCTCGCCGCCGGCCGCGCGGAAGTCGTCCGCGCCGGGGAGGTCGGGGAGGTGGGGGGCGCTGAACACCCCGGTGCACACCACCACCCTGTCGAACTCGTGCGTCTCGGGGCGGCCGGCGTCGGGCCCGTCGATCCGGGTGGCGCGCACCATCCACCCCGGGCGGCCGCCGGGGCGGGGGAGCACCGCGTCCACCCGCGTGCCGAAGCGGATGCGCTCGGTGACGGCGAAGCGGTCCGCGTACGCCGCCAGGTAGGCCTGCACCTGCTCGCCGGTGGGCCACTCCGGGTAGGAGCGGGGGAAGGGGAAGTCGGAGAAGGCGTAGGTGTCGCGCGGGTTCTGCGTGGTGAGGCCGGGGTAGCGGCGCGAGCGCGCCCACACGCCGCCCACCTCGCTCTCCGTCTCGAAGAGCGTCACCGCGTGGCCGTCTTCGAGGAAGGTCTTCGCGGTCACCAGGCCGCTGAGGCCGGCGCCGATGATGCCGATGCGCTGCATGGGAACGACGAGCCAGGGGATGAGCGAAACGGTCTTCCCCTGCAAGAAGGTCCGGCGCGGCCGGCTGCGCCACGGGGCGGGTACGAGCCGCTCCGGCGGCGGACGAGCCGCCGCCGGCCGGTGACGAGATGCGAAGGAGCGCGGCCTCAGTGCTCCACGGGGTGGGCCCAGCGCCAGAGCACCACCACGGTGCAGACGGCCACCACCACGTGCATCAGCACCAGCACCGCCGCCTGCGCGGCCGTGAACTCCGGCACCATCAGCGGCGCCCCGAGCGACACCACCAGCACCAGCGCCGCCGCCTGCAGGAAGGTGCGCAGCGGCTCGTCGCTGCGCGAGCGCAGCAGCGCGAACGCCGCCGCGCCCCCCAGCGCCCCGAGCGCCGACATCAGCGCCACCGGGCCCACCGCCAGCTCGTCCGGGGTGCGGGGGAGGAGCCGCGCCGCGGGGAACACGTCCAGCGCGGCCGCCGTCAGGAAGACGGCCACGTTGACGGCCGCCGCCACCCCCGCCGCGACCACCCCCGCCCGCCACACGCTCCACGCCGGCCGTGCCGGCTGCACCCTGGCATACGCGGACATGCTCCCTCCCGGAGTCCAGAGGGTGATGGAAACGGCTGTCACCCTCCAATGTGCTCGCAACGACGCCCGCCGTCCACCCGCCCGCCGGGGTTGCGGCTCGTTCCATTTTTCACTAGCCGCGGAATCGTGGGACGTTCCCGCCGCACCGGGGGCAGCGACTCCCCACGCGGGCGAAATCCGCGAACGATGTCAAGCACGGACGCAAGCCGTTACTCGGCAAATACATGCATTTCGGGGAGATCGGTCCCGAGGCCTCGGCACCGGCCGTGCCTCTGCCGCGGCGCGCCGGATGCCGCTGTCCGGCCTCGCGTTTCGATAATCCCCCCTGGAGGATAGATCCCATGAAGCTCCGCCACGTCCTGCTCGCCCTTCCCCTGCTGACTGCCTGCGAGGACGCGCCCACGCTGGTCTCCGGTGCGTCCTTCCGCGCCGACGCCTCCCCCTTCTCGTACGACGCGCCGATCACCGCCGAGGGCTTCGTGGCCGGCGCCGACGGCGTGCAGCTCCACTACCGCATCGTGGGCTCCGGCCCGGACAGCG
>DASUNK010000335.1:0-4838 GCA_036277195.1 Longimicrobiaceae bacterium
GACCTGCTGGAGATCCTCACGCGCACCTACAACCGCGCCCGCCAGGCGGCGATCACGCAGGAGATCGCCGAGATCGTGGGCGGGGCCGCGGCGCTGGAATGAACCGACGGGCAACCAACCGTTAAGGAGATACAGATGGCAGCCACCGCCCCTGAGAGAGCGACCGTCCCCGCCGGGACGCACAACGGGGGCAGGGTGATCCAGGTCATCGGGCCCGTCATCGACGCCGAGTTCGAGGGCCAGCTCCCCGAGATCTACAACGCGATCGTCATCAGCCAGCCGGCCGGGGACGGCCGCGAGGCCGTGGAGGTGACCCTCGAGGTGCAGCAGCACATCGGCCGCAACCAGGTGCGCGCGGTGGCCATGTCGTCCACCGACGGCGTGGTGCGCGGGATGGACGTGGTCGACACCGGCCGCTCCATCGCCATCCCCGTGGGCGTCAACGCCCTGGGGCGCATCCTCAACGTGCTGGGCGAGCCGGTGGACGAGCGCGGCGAGATCCCCGCCGACGCCGAGCGCTGGCCGATCCACCGCGACCCGCCCGCCTTCGTCAACCTCGAGTCCAAGACCGAGGTGCTGGAGACGGGGATCAAGGTGGTCGACCTCCTCACCCCGTACGTGAAGGGCGGCAAGATCGGCCTCTTCGGCGGCGCCGGCGTGGGGAAGACGGTGGTCATCCAGGAGCTCATCCACAACATCGCCATGGGGCACGGCGGCCGCTCCGTCTTCGCCGGCGTGGGCGAGCGCACCCGCGAGGGCACCGACCTCTGGCTGGAGTTCCGCGAGGCGGGGCTGATCAAGGACGACAACCTCCCCGAGAGCAGCGTGGCGCTGGTCTACGGCCAGATGAACGAGCCGCCCGGCGCGCGCCTGCGGGTGGGGCTGGCCGGGCTGACCGTGGCCGAGTACTTCCGCGACGTGGAGAAGCAGGACGTGCTCTTCTTCGTCGACAACATCTTCCGCTTCACCCAGGCGGGCTCCGAGGTGTCGGCGCTGCTCGGGCGCATGCCGAGCGCGGTGGGGTACCAGCCCACGCTGGCCACCGAGATGGGGCAGCTGCAGGAGCGCATCACCTCCACCCGCGAGGGCTCCATCACCTCGGTGCAGGCCATCTACGTCCCCGCCGACGACCTGACCGACCCGGCGCCGGCCACCGCCTTCGCGCACCTGGACGCCACCACCGTGCTCTCGCGCGCGCTCACCGAGATCGGCATCTACCCGGCGGTGGACCCGCTCGACTCCACCAGCCGCATCGTGGACCCGCAGTTCATCGGCGAGCGCCACTACAACGTGGCCACCAGCGTGCAGCGCATCCTGCAGCGCTACAAGGAGCTGCAGGAGATCATCGCCATCCTGGGGATGGACGAGCTCTCCGAGGAGGACAAGGTGATCGTGGGGCGGGCGCGGCGCATCCAGCGCTTCCTCTCGCAGCCCTTCCACGTGGCCAGCCAGTTCACCGGCCGCGAGGGCAAGTACGTCAAGCTGGAGGAGACGATCGCCTCCTTCGAGCGCGTGGTCTCGGGCGAGACCGACCACCTCCCCGAGCAGGCCTTCTACATGGTGGGCGGCATCGACGACGTGTTCGAGAACGCCCGGCGGCTGGAGCAGGAGGCCTGATGGCGGCCCCCGCGGGCGCCGGGGGCGAGGGCACGGGGGCGCTGCGTGTCTCCGTGATCTCCCCGGAGCAGACGCTCTACGAGGGCGAGGCCGACTCGGTGGTCGCCCCCGCCTGGCACGGCGAGCTGGGCATCCTGCGCGGGCACGCGCCGCTGCTGGCGCTGCTGGGCACCGGGAGCCTGCGCATCCGCGCCGGGAGCCAGACGCGGCGCTTCCGCGTCTCCGGCGGTTTCCTGCAGGTGCTCGACGACGTCGTCACCGTGCTCAGCGAGACCGCCGAGGCGGAGTAGCCCCGGCCCGAAACTTGAACCACGAGCAATGCTCGCTGTGCCTCGCCCCCGCGCTCCGTGCGCGGGGCGGGGCTTTTCGGTGCAAACGCCAGTCAGGAGCAACGATGAGGTCAGCCTGGTTCGCCCCGCTCGCCGCCGCCGCGCTCGCCGGCCTCGCTTCCACGCCGGGGCACGCGCAGGTGTTCACCCCCTCGTACATGGGTCCCATCCTTTCCAGCGACGTCGGCATCTACCTCAGTGACGGCCCCGGCGACCTGGGGATCGAGGGGATCTGGCGCGCCACCCGGGGCGGGTACGACCTGGGGATCCGCGCCGGCTACGCCGACATCGGCGAGGACGGCGCCCTGATGGTGGGCGTCGAGGTGCGCAACCCCGTGGTGCTCTCCGGCGCCCCGATCGGGCTGGCGCTGACCGCCAGCGCGCAGGGGATCGTCGGCGACTTCAACGTCATCGGCGGCGCCCTCGGCTTCACCGCCGGGCAGGCCTTCACGCCGCAGGGGTCCAACTTCACCCTCACCCCGTACATCCACCCGCGGCTGGCCCTCCTCACCGGCAACCTGGAGGGGGAGGACGACCTGGAGACCACCGTGCTGGCGGACCTGGGGATCGACCTGGGCTTCCAGAACAACTTCACCGTCCGCTTCTCCGCGGGGCTCGCCAGCGAGCAGGCGGACTTCGGGCTCGGGATCTCGTGGCGGATGTGAACGGAGCGTCCGGCGGCCCGCTGCGCTCCTTTGGCTCACCGCCGGAACCATCCGGCGGTGAAGCTTTATCCAAGGGCATGCTGAAACGCGTAGACCTGCACATCCACTCCCACGCCTCGGACGGGCAGCTCCCCCCCGCCGGGGTGGTGCGCGCCGCCGTGGCCGGCAGGCTCGACGTGATCGCCATCACCGACCACGACACCGGCTCCGGCGTGCGCGAGGCGGTCGAGGCCGCGCGCGGGCTCCCGGTGCGCGTCATCCCCGGCATCGAGCTGAGCACCCAGCACGACGGGGTGGAGCTGCACGTGCTCGGCTACCACATCGACCCCCAGAGCGACGCCGTGCAGCGCCACCAGAACGGCGCCATCGGCCGCCGGGCCGAGCGCATGCGGCAGATGGTGCACAAGCTCCAGGAGATGGGGATCGCGGTGGAGTTCGAGGAGGTGGTGGCCGCCGCGGGGCCCGAGGGCTCCTCGCTGGGGCGCCCCCACCTGGCGCGCACCCTCCACGCCAAGGGGCACACCCGCAGCGTGGGCGAGGCGTTCGACAAGTACCTCAAGGACGGCGGGAGCGCCTTCGTCTCCACCCCCTTCCCGGGGGTGCGCGAGGCCATCGACCTGGTGCACGCCGCCGGCGGCGTGGCGGTGTGGGCCCACCCCCCGCTGGAGGTGTTCGACCGGGAGATCCGCGCCTTCGCCGCCTGGGGGCTCGACGGGGTGGAGTGCTACCGCCCCAACACGCCGCCGGTGGAGTCGCACCTCTTCGAGACCGCGGCGCACGCGCTGGGGCTGCTCACCACCGGCGGCTCCGACTGGCACGGCCCCCACCGCGGGCGCCTCGGCGACTTCGCCGTGCGCGAGCAGGACGTGCAGCAGCTCCTCGCATGGCGTCCTCCGGACTGACCGACCCCTGGGTCCGCCCCGGGCTGGCGCTGCTGGCGCTCCTCACCGCGCTGGCCCTGGTCCTCTACCGCAACGCGCCGCAGAGCGCGGGCGAGCTGCGCAGCCGCGCCTGGGTGGCGCTCTCGCCCGACGCCTTCACCCCGCGCATCGCCCGCGCGCGCGAGCGCGCCCAGGCGGCCGAGCGCGCCCGCGCCGCGGGCGACACCGCCGGTGCCATCGCGCGCCTGGCCGAGGGCGAGCAGGAGGCGTGGAGCGCCCGCGAGCTGGCCGCGGGCACCGACACCTCCCGCACGCGGGTGGCCACCGAGCTCTGGGCCGGGCTGGCGCTGGACCGGGCCGAGCTGATGCTGGAGGCGGGCGCCCGCCCCTGGTTCCGCGGCGACGACGACCAGCTCCTGCGCGAGGCGCGCGCCGCCGTGGAGCGGGTGCAGGCCGTCCCGGTCCCGCCGCCGCTGCAGGCCCGGGCGCGGGGCATCGCGGAGCGCATCCGGCGCGAGCTGCGCCCGGGGCCGCTCGAAGTGGTTCCCCGCCTGTGACCGCCGCGCAGCGCCGGGTCCTGGCCTCGCTCCTCTTCCTGCTGGCCGCCGTGCTGGCGGGGCTCACCTTCGTGGAGCACGGGGTGGAGTACCGCGCCTTCGGGCTGGTGGAGGGCGTCTTCGCGCTGGTGCTCACCCACCTGCTGGTGCTGCGCGGCGCCTGGGCCAGCCCCGACGGCTTCCCGGGGTGGCTGGCGATCAGCTACGGCACCCTGGCGAACGCCCAGGCGCTGGAGCTCCTCCTCCCGCCCCCGGGGATGCTGGAGTGGGTGGTGGCCGCCGGGCTGGCGATGTTCTCCTGGGGAGCGCTCGGCGGGGGCACCCGCCACCGCACCGTGGCCTCGCTCGGCTCGCTGGCGCTCCTGCTGGCCATCCTCAAGTTCTCGGTGATCCCCGTGCTCTGGGAGCGCGCCGGCCCCGCGGCCGACACCCCGGTGGTCGGCGGGCTGGCCGAGAGCGTCCGGCGCTTCTTCGTCGACTACCAGCCGGTGCGCCCCGTGGGGCAGGTGATCGGCTTCCTGGCGCTCTGCGGCTGGGCGCTCGGCACCCGCCTGATCTGGCCTCCCGAGCGGTTGACAGAGACCGCCCAGGAGGGTAAATTATAAGGCTCCGCGGCGATTTCGCCGCGCAACTGCTGATTGACAACTTGGGTTCAAGGGTTTGGGTAAAGGTCCGAGATCGTCGAGAGACGAGACACGGAAGAGCACCAGGGTGTGTGCGTAGAGTTCGGTGGACCGGGTAGTAGAGACTATCCGGTCAAGCGGAAGAAGGGCGCACGGAGGATGCCTT
>DASUNK010000336.1:0-4925 GCA_036277195.1 Longimicrobiaceae bacterium
CAGCCCCCTTGGCGGCGCGGCCGGCGCGGGTGGCGGCGCCCTTCGCCACGTCGGCGGCGCCCTTCGCCACGTCGGCGGCGGCCGAGGCCGCGCCCTTCGCCGCGTCGGCAGCCGCCGAGGCCGCGCCGCTCACGGCGGAGACCACGCTCTCGACCACGGTGGGCTCGTGGTAGACGCCGCCCTTCTTGAAGAGCGACTGCACCGTGTCGGTGGGCATCGCGCCGCGGGCCATCCAGGCCAGCGCCTTGTCCCGGTCGACCTTGAGGGTCGTGGGCTCGGTGGTCGGGTTGTAGTGCCCGATGGTGGCCACGAAGCGGCCGTCGCGGGGCATGGTGCTCTCGGCGACCACGATGCGGTAGTGCGGGGCCTTCTTCCGGCCCATGCGGCGAAGACGGATCCTCAGCGCCATCTGCTCGTTTCCTCCAGGTCGATTGCGGTGGCGTCCAGCCGGCGCACGGTTCGGCGCGGGGCGGACGATCGAAGAAAACTAGTCCCAAGTCCTAAGTGCTAAGTCCTGAGTAACACCAGTGCCTACTTAGGACTTAGGACTCAGGACTTTATCCCCGCGGCATTCCCCCGAACGGGAGCCGCGGGACTCCGCCGCCGCGGGGCATCATCCCCTGCAGCGCCTTCATCTGCTTCATGAACTTCTGCATCTCCTTGAACTGCTCCAGCAGCCGGTTGATCTCGGAAACCGGCCGCCCGCAGCCGCGCGCGATGCGGGCGCGCCGCGAGCCGTTCAGCATCTCGGGGCGCTTCCGCTCCGCCGCGGTCATGGAGAGGATGATGGCCTCGATGTGCTTCATCCGCTGCGGGTCCACCTTGACGTTCTTCAGCATCTTGCTGTTCACGCCGGGGAGGAGCTTCAGCAGGTTCTCCAGCGGACCCAGGTTCTGCATCTGCCGGAGCGCGACCAGGAAGTCCTCCAGGTCCATCCGCCCGGCGCCCATGATCTTGCGCTCCAGCTTGGCGGCCTGGTCCTGGTCGAAGGCGCGCTCCGCCTTCTCCACCAGCGCCACCACGTCGCCCATCTGCAGGATGCGCCCGGCCATCCGCTCGGGGTGGAACTCCTCCAGCCCGTCGAGCTTCTCGCCCACCCCCAGGAACTTGATCGGCTTGTGGGTGACCCCGTAGATGGAGAGCGCGGCGCCGCCCCGGGCGTCGCCGTCCATCTTGGTGAGCACCACCCCGGAGATGTCGAGCGCCTGGTCGAAGCCCTGGGCCACGTTGACCGACTCCTGGCCGATCATCCCGTCGGCCACGAAGAGGAGCTCGTGGGGCTGCAGCGCCTCCTTCAGGCGCCGCAGCTCGTCCATCAGCTCGGCGTCGATCTGCAGGCGGCCGGCGGTGTCGAAGATCACCACGCGGTCGCGCTCGCTCCGGGCCAGCTCCAGCGCGCGCCGGGCGATCCCCACCACGTCGCGGCTCCCGGGCTCGGCGTAGACGGGGACGCCCACCTGCTCGCCGAGGGTCTGCAGCTGCTCCACCGCGGCGGGACGGTAGACGTCGCACGCCACCAGCCGGGTCTGCCGCATCTCGCGCTTCATCTTGCGCGCGAGCTTGCCGGCGGTGGTCGTCTTCCCGGAGCCCTGCAGCCCCACCAGCATCACCACCGTGGGGGGGATGGGGGCGATGGCCAGCGGGGCGCGCTTCTCGCCCAGCATGGCGGTCAGCTCCTCGTGCACGATCTTCACCAGCTGCTGACCCGGCGAGACGGCCTTCAGCACCCGCTCGCCGAGCGCCTTCTCCTCCACGCGCTTCATGAAGTCGCGCGTGATCTGGAAGTTGACGTCGGCCTCGAGCAGCACGCGGCGGATCTCGCGCAGCCCCTCGCGGATCATGGGCTCGGTGAGCACCCCGCGCTGGCGCAGCCCGGAAAGGACGCCTTCCAGTTTCTCGCTGAGCTGGTCGAACACGCTGCGAACCCGCAAAAGACGAAAACGCCGCCGTCCCGCGTGGACGGCGAGCGGCAGATGCAAAGCCCAATAACATAGGGACTAAGCCCGGATCAGGCAACCCCGCACCCAGGGTGTAATCCCGGGTTCAGACCCCCGCCACCGCCCGCGCCGCGCCGGGCTCCTCCACCCCCCGCCACCCGGGGAGCACCTCGAACACCCGCAGCGCCAGCGGCACCCGCCCGAAGGGCGCGCTCACCTGCACCCCCTGGATCATCGGCAGCGCCGAGGCCAGCATCTCCTGCGCGATGCGCGTCCCCTCCTCCGTGCCCCGCTCCTTCCCCTCCGCGCTGGCGCGGCGCATCCGCTCCAGCACCTCCTCCGGCACCACCACCCCCGGCACCTCGTTGGCCAGGAACTCGGCGTTGCGCGCCGAGACCAGCGGCCACACCCCCGCCACCACCGGGATGCGGATCCCCTCGCGGCCGATATGCTCCACGAAGCGCTCCAGCTGGCGCAGGTCGAACACCGGCTGGGTGATGCAGTACTCCGCCCCCGCCTCCACCTTCCAGTAGAAGCGGCGCATCTCGTACTCGAAGTCCTCCGCCCCCGGGTTCACCCCCACCCCCACCACGAAGGAGGTGGGCTCGCCCAGCACGTTCCCCCCCGGGTCCAGCCCGTGGTTGAGCCGCGAGGCCAGGTTGGTGAGGCCGATGGCGTCGATGTCGAAGACCGCCGTGGCGTCCGGGTACGGCCCCATCTTGGGGGGGTCGCCGGTGATGAAGAGCATGTTGCGCAGTCCCAGCGCCTGCGCCCCCAGCAGGTCCGAGAGCATCCCCAGCAGGTTGCGGTCGCGGCAGCAGTAGTGGATGACGGGCTCGATCCCCACCTGCTGGTGGATGAGCACCGCCGTGGCGAGCGCCCCCATCCGGCTCTGCGCGCGGGGCCCGTCGGGCACGTTGACCCCGTCCACCCCCGCGGCCTTGAGCAGCCGCACCCCCTCCAGCATCGGCCCGGGGTCGATGCCGCGCGGCGGCACGATCTCCACCGTGGTGAGGAAGTCGCCGGCGGCCAGCCGGGCGCCCCAGTGCGAGCGCTCGGCCAGCGGCACCGGCTCACGCGCGACCGCTTCGGCCTCGGCCTGGGGGCCGAAGACGCGCGGCGCGGACGCGGGCGCCAGCATGCGCAGCGCGCCGGCCATGCTGGCCACGTGCTCGGGGGTGGTGCCGCAGCAGCCGCCCACGAAGCGCACCCCGCGGCGGATGGCCCGCGCGGCGAAGGAGCCCATGTACTCGGGCGAGGCCATGTAGATGGTGCGCCCCTCCACCTCGCGCGGGAGGCCCGCGTTGGGCTGCAGCGACACGGGCCGGCGGGTGGCGGGGAGCATGCGGTCCACCGCGTTGAGCATGGCGGCGGGCCCCACGCTGCAGTTGAGCCCCACCACGTCGGCACCCGCCTCGGTGAGCCGCTCGGCGATCAGCGCGGCGTCGGTGCCGAAGAGGGTGCGCCCGTCCTCGCGGATGACCATCTGCGCCACCACCGGGAGGTCGCAGAGGCCGCGGATGGCCTGCACCGCCTGGAGGATCTCCTCCAGGTTGGCGAAGGTCTCCAGCACGAAGAGGTCGACGCCGCCCTCCAGCAGCGCCTGCGCCTGCTCGCGGAAGTGCTCGCGCGCCTCGTCCTCGGAGGTGGGGCCGTACGGCTCGATGCGCAGCCCCAGCGGCCCCAGCGCGCCGGCCACGCAGGCGCGCTCGCCCGCGGCGGAGCGGGCCACCCGCGCGGCGGCGGCGTTGATGTCGGCCAGCCGCTCCTGCAGCCCGTGGCGCGCCAGCTTGGGGCGGTTGGCGCCGTAGCTGTTGGTCTCCACGATCTCGGCGCCGGCGCGCACGTAGGCGCGGTGCACCTCGGCCACCAAGTCGGGCTGCACCAGGCTCAGCTCGTCGTAGCAGCGGTTGATGTAGACGCCCTTGGCGTAGAGCATCGTGCCCATCGCCCCGTCGAAGAGGTGCGGGCGGCCGTCGGCCAGGAGCTCGCGGAAGTCAGGCATGCGGCACTCGGGACTTGGGGATCATCATCGGGTGGCTCACGACGCGGGGACCGGGTACACCAGCGGGCGCTCGCCGGTGGCGGGCACCAGCCACACCACGCGCCGCTCCGCGTCCATCCCGATCTCCACGTCGCCGGTGCGGGGGGTGCACCCCTCGCGGCGCCGGCCGGCGGGGTAGATCCAGCGCTCGGCCGTCTCCGCCCGCAGCCGCTCCACCGTGCCCACCGCCGTGGGGCGCGGCGTCCCCGCGGGGAAGCGCTCCACCAGGTGCTGCATGGGGCCGGCGGGGCAGCGGATCGGCGCGCGCCCCATCACCTGCTCCACGCGCACCGCGGGGTCGTCCAGCACGATGCGGTTCACCCGCCGCTCGCGCCGGCGGTCGGCGGAGTTCAGCACCAGGAGCAGGGCGATGATGCCCAGCCCCAGGATGGCGGCGCTCACCACGCGCGACATGCGCTTGTGCTCGCGCAGCGCCTGCTCGATGCGGTCGGGGCGTGCGATGGCGTCCTCCTCCGGTCGGGGGGTCAGGCCGCGGCGAAGTAGCGCGCGGCCGGGTGGTGCACCACCAGCGCGGCGGTGGACTGCTCCGGGTCCAGCTGGTACGCGGGCGTCAGCCCCACGCCGATCGTCTCCTCCACCGGGAGGATGCGGAAGAGCACCTCGTGCTGCTCCAGGTCCGGGCACGCCGGGTATCCCCACGAGTAGCGCAGCCCCCGCGGCTCGCCGATCCCCAGCTCGCGCCGCACCAGGCGGTTGACGTACTCGGCGGCGCCCTCGGCGGTCTGCACGCTGAAGCCGTGCAGGTAGTAGCCCTCGGAGTAGTCGCCCTGGGCGTTGCGCCGGGCGATGAACTCGGCCGCGCGGTCGCCGCTGGTCACCACCTGCAGGGCGATGACGTCGGCCGGCCCCGCGCCGTTCTCGGGGCGGAAGTAGTCGGCCAGGCAGAGCCGGTCGCGGTCCGGCTGCCGGGGGAAGGTGAAGCG
>DASUNK010000337.1:0-2287 GCA_036277195.1 Longimicrobiaceae bacterium
GCCGCTCCTGCGCGAAGGACAGCGGCAGCGGTGCCTCCCGGGCGACGGGAACGAGCGGCGGGAGGGCGGCACCCTCGCCCGCGCGCTGCATCTCCTCCACCCGCCCGGCCAGCTCCGCCACCGTGGGTCCCTCGAACAGCGCCCGCAGCGGCAGTTCGACGCCGAACAGCTCGCGGACCCGCGACACCACCCGGGTGGCCAGCAGCGAGTGCCCGCCCAGCTCGAAGAAGTTGTCGTTCGCCCCCACGCGCTCCAGGCGTAGCACCTCCGTCCAGATCCCCGCCAGCACCTCCTCCACGGGGGTGCGCGGCGCCACGTACTTCTCCTCCGCCGGCGCGAGCTCCGGCGCCGGCAGTGCCTTGCGGTCCAGCTTGCCGTTGGGCGTCAGCGGCAGCGCGTCCAGGAAGACGAACGCGGACGGGACCATGTACTCCGGCAGGCTCTGGCGCACGTGCACGCGCAGCGCGTCCGCCTCCACGTCGCCCACCACGTACGCCACCACCCGCTTCTCACCCGCGTCCTCGCGCACCAGGACCGCGCTCTCGCGCACGCCATCGTGCTCCAGCAGCGCCGCCTCGATCTCGCCCAGCTCGATGCGGAAGCCGCGCACCTTCACCTGGAAGTCGGTGCGCCCCAGGAACTCCAGGTGCCCCGACGCGCTCCAGCGCACGCGGTCGCCGGTGCGGTACAGCCGGCCGCCCGGCACGCGGCCGAACGGGTCGGGGACGAAGCGCTCCGCCGTCAGCCCGGGCCGCCCCAGGTAGCCGCGCGTCACCTGCGCGCCGCCGACGTTCAGCTCGCCGGGGACGCCGACGGGGACGGGCTGGCCGCGCGCGTCCAGCACGTAGAGCCGCGTGTTGGCCACGGGCCGGCCGATCGGCACCTGCCCGGCGCCGGTTTCGGCGAGCCGCTGGGAATGGATGGAGCACCCCACCACCGTCTCGGTGGGGCCGTACTCGTTGACGATCACCGTCTCCGGCAGCCGGCGGATCCAGGAGCCGATCTGCTCGCCGATCAGCGGCTCGCCGCCGACGACGAGGCACGCCGCCCCGCCGACGGCGCCTCGCTCCGCCAGCCGGTCGCCCAGGACGCGCAGGTGCGCCGGGGTCAGCTTCAGCATCTCGCGGCCGCCGCGCTCCAGCAGACGCGCGAGCCCCTCGACCGCATCGTCCTCCTCCACCACCTCCACCGCGCCGCCGCCCAGGAGCGGGACGAAGAGGCTGGTTACGGTCAGGTCGAAGGAAAGCGAGGAGTGCAGGGCCGAGCCGCCGCCGGGATAGGTGCGCGTCGCCCACGCCAGGTAGGCGCCCAGCTGCGTGTGCTCCACGGCCACGCCCTTCGGCCGGCCGGTGCTCCCGGAGGTGTAGAGGACGTACGCCAGGCTCCGCGGGTCCACGGCGACGGCCGGATCCGTCGCGTCTTCCGTCTCGATCTCCCCCCACCGCGCATCGAGCGCGACGACCTCCACGCTTCCGTCGAAGGGAAGGCGGCCGAGGAGGCGCTCCTGCGTCAGCACGACGGGGAGGGCGGAGTCGGCGGCCATGTACGCCAGCCGCTCGGCCGGATACGACGGATCGAGCGGGACGTAGGCGCCGCCGGCCTTCAGCACGCCCAGGACGGCGACCACCATCTCCGGCCCCCGCTCCAGGCAGAGCCCCACGCGCACCTCCGCGCCCACCCCGCGCCCGCGCAGCCAGCGCGCGAGCCGGTTGGCGCGCGCGTTCAGCTCGGCGTAGGTGAGCGAATCCGCGCCGGAGACGACGGCCATCGCGCCCGGCGTCTTCTCCACCTGCGCCTCGAAGCGCCGGTGGACGGGCGCGGCGGGGAGATCCGCGTCGGTCCGGTTCCACTCCTCCAGCACCAGCGCGCGCTCCGCATCCCCGAGCAGCTCCAGCCGCGAGAGCCGCACGTCCGCGTCCGCGGCGACCTGCTCCAGCACCCGCTCCAGGTGGCCGAGCATCCGCTGGATCGTGCCGCGCTCGAAGAGGTCGGTGCTGTAGATGAGTGCGCCGAGCAGGCCTCGCCGCGTTGCCTCGAAGACCAGCGCCAGGTCGAACTTGGCGAAGATGAAATCCGGGTCGCCCTCTTCGGTGCTCGACTCTGCCGCGCCACGTCCCGATTCTTCCGCGTCGTCCAGCGTGAACTCCACCTGGAAGAGCGGCGAGTGGCTCAAGCTGCGCTCCGGCTGCAGCTCGGCCACCAGCTTCTCGAAGGGAAGCTCCTGGTGCTCGTACGCCCCCAGCGTCACCTCCCGCACCTGCCGCAGCACCTCCCGGAAGCTCGGGTC
>DASUNK010000338.1:0-5601 GCA_036277195.1 Longimicrobiaceae bacterium
GCCTCGGCCGCGCAGCTGGCGCGCGGCCACGCCGGCGAGGCGGGCGCCGCGCCCGAGCGCCCGCTCCGGCTCACCCTCCCGGTGACGGCGGGGACGGGCGCCGCGGCGGGGACCTTCTCGGCGCTGATGGGGGTGGGGGGCGGGGTGCTGATGGTCCCCCTCCTCATCCACGCGGTGGGGATCGCGCTGCGCTGCGTGGCGGCCCCCTCGCTGGGGGTGGTGGTGATCACCTCCGCCGCGGGGTCCGCCGCGTACATGGCGGCGGGGCCCGAGCTGCCGGTGCGTCCGGGGTGGAGCCTGGGATACGTGGACCTGGCGGCCGCCGCGGTGCTGGCGGCGGGGGCGTTCCTGGCGGTGCGGCTGGGGACCTCGCTCAACCAGCGCCTGCACCCCCGCGCGCTGGCGAGGCTCTTCGCCGCGCTGTTCGTGCTCCAGGGGGCGTACCTGGTGGCCACCAACCTGCCGCCGTTCTGAGGAGGGATGACCGACGCCGACAGCGTGGTGGAGGTGCTGCGGGGCGCCGTGGTCGAGTCGCGCCACCGCGTGCACGCGGCCGTGGTCGACGCCGACGGCCGCCTGCGCGCCTGCGCCGGCGACCCCGACCTGGTGTCCTTCTTCCGCTCCTCCGCCAAGCCCTTCCAGGCCCTCCCGCTGGTGGACGACGGCGTGGTGGAGCGCTACGGCCTCACCGCGGAGGAGCTGGCCCTCTGCTGCGGCTCGCACTCCGGGAGCGCCGGGCACCTGCGGGTGGCCGAGTCGCTCCTGGCCAAGGTGGGCGCGGCCGGCGAGGCGCTGGCCTGCGGCCCCCACCCGCCGCTGGACGACGGCGCCCGCCGCGCCCTCTCCGAGGCGGGGCTGGAGCCGGTGCGGCTGCACAACAACTGCTCGGGGAAGCACGCGGGGATGATCGGGCTCGCCCGCTCGCGCGGGTGGGAGCCCGAGGGCTACCAGCGGCTGGAGCACCCGGTGCAGGCGCGGATGCTGGGCGAGGTCTCGCGCTGGTCGCGCCTCCCGGTGGAGGCCATCGGGCTGGGGGTGGACGGGTGCGGCGTGGTGTGCTTCGCCCTCCCGCTGCGCCACATGGCGCTGGCGTACGCCGCCTTCGCGGCCGCCGCCCGGCGCGGCGAGCCCGGCCCCGCCGCGGTGGTGGGGGCGATGACGGTGCACCCGGAGATGGTGGCCGGCGAGGGGCGCATCTGCACCGAGCTGATGCGCCGCACCGCCGGCCGGCTGGTGGCCAAGGTGGGCGCCGAGGGGCTCTACTGCGTGGGGGTGCCCGGGGCGGAGCTGGGGATCGCGCTCAAGGTGGAGGACGGCGCCGGGCGCGCCGTGGCCCCCGCCGTGGTCACCGTGCTGCGCGAGCTGGACCTGATCTCCGAGGACGACTTCGGGGCGCTGCACCCCTTCGTCTTCACCGAGCTGCTCAACACCTGCGGCGACCCGGTGGGCGAGCTGCGCCCCCGCCTGTCGCTGCGCACCCCGGATGCCTGAGCCGTCCCCGCGCGGGCGGGCGGCGCTCCTGCACCTCTCCGCCACGCTGGCCCTGCGCGACGAGGCCCGCACCCGCGCGGCGCTGCGCCGCGCCGCCGCCGAGGCGGACGCGGCCGCCGTGGAGGAGGTGATCCTGCAGGCGCACCTCTTCGTGGGCTTCCCCGACGCGCTGAACGCCCTGGCCGCCTGGCGCGAGGTCGGCGGCCTCCCCGCGCCGGCGGGCGCGGGCGAGGACCCGGCGGGGTGGGAGGCGCGCGGCGAGCGGGTGTGCGCCGCCGTCTACGGCGCCAACTACGGGCGGCTGCGCGAGAACGTGCGGGCGCTGCACCCGGACTTCGACGGGTGGATGGTGGCGGGGGGCTACGGGCGGGTGATCGGCCGCCCGGGGCTGGACCTGGCCACGCGCGAGCTGTGCATCGCCGCGCTGCTGGCGGCGTGGAACGTGCCGCGCCAGCTGCACAGCCACCTGCGCGGCGCCCTCAACGCCGGCGCCGCGCCGGCCGAGGTGGACGAGGCGGTGGAGGCGGCGTGCGCGCTCCTCGACGCCGCGCGCGCCGCCGGGGTGCGGCGGCTCTGGGCGGAGATCCGGGCGAAGGCGCTTTCAGCAGGGGGAGACGGGTAGCGGTGTTCCTCGACCACGCGGTGATCCAGGTGAAGGCGGGCGACGGCGGCCCCGGCGCCTCGTCGTTCCGGCGCGAGACCTTCGTCCCTCGCGGCGGCCCCGACGGCGGCGACGGCGGACGCGGCGCCGACGTGGTGCTGCGCGGCGACCCGCAGCTCGCCACCCTCCTCGACTACCGCTACCGCCAGGAGTACCGGGCCGAGAGCGGGCAGAAGGGCTCCGGCTCCAACTCCACCGGCAGGAGCGGCGAGACGCTGGTGCTCCGCGTCCCCCTGGGCACCGTGGTGCGCGACGAGGAGACCGGCGAGGCGCTCGGCGAGGTGCTGGACCCCGACGAGGAGCTGATGGTGGCGCGCGGCGGCCGCGGCGGCTGGGGGAACGCCCGCTTCGCCACCTCCACCAACCAGGCCCCCCGCCGCGCCGACCCCGGCCAGCCCGGCGAGGAGCGGCGCATCGCGCTGGAGCTCAAGCTCATCGCCGACGTGGGGCTGGTGGGCGAGCCCAACGCGGGGAAGTCCACCTTCCTGGCCGCGGTCTCCGCCGCCACCCCCAAGGTGGCCGACTACCCGTTCACCACCCTCACCCCCAACCTGGGCGTGGTCCGGCTCTCCGGGCACCGCTCGTACGTCGTGGCCGACATCCCCGGCATCATCGAGGGGGCGCACGCGGGGAAGGGGCTGGGGCACCAGTTCCTGCGCCACATCGAGCGCACCCGCACCCTGGCCCTCTTCGTCCCCGCCGACGCGCTGGAGCCGCAGGCGGAGTACGACCGCCTCCTCCGCGAGCTGCGCGCGTACTCGGCGGACCTGGCGGACAAGCCGCACTGCGTGGTCTTCACCAAGGCGGACCTGCTGCCGCCCGAGTGGCCGGAGCCGCGCGTGGCCGCCCCCGGCGCCTGGGGGCAGTTCCTGGTCTCGGCCGTGGCGCGGCGGGGGCTGGAGCCGCTGCTGGAGGCGCTCTGGACGCACGCCCGGCGCGCCGCCGCCGCCGAGGCGCCGGAGCCCGCCGAGGCCGAGGGCGAACCCTGGAGACCCTGAGCGCCGCCATGCCCCTCGCCCCCGACGCCCTCCTCCCGCTCCTGCGCCTGGCCGTGGTCCCCGGCATCGGGCCGGGGCGGATGGCCGCGCTCCTCGCCCGCTTCGGCTCGCCCGAGGGGGCGCTGGGCGCCTCGGGCCCCGACCTCGGCGCGCTCCCCGGCTTCGGCCCGGAGTCGGTGCGGCGGGTGATGGAGGCCGGTTCGCCCGCGGGGCTGTCGCGCGCGAAGCTGGCGGTGGAGGCGCTGGAGCAGGCGGGCGCCGTGGCGCTCACCCCGGACGACGAGGCGTATCCCGCGTCCTTCCGCGCCCTCGCCGACCCGCCCTTCCTCCTCTTCGCCGCCGGGAAGCTGGAGCTGCTCGCCGCCCCCGGGCTGGCCGTGGTGGGGACGCGCACCCCCACCGACTACGGCCGGCGCGCCGCCGCGCTGCTGGCGGCCGAGCTGGCGCGGGCCGGCTACGCCGTGGTCAGCGGGATGGCGCGGGGGATCGACGCCGCCGCGCACGCGGCCGCGCTCGACGCCGGGGGCGGCACGGTGGGGGTGCTGGGGCACGGCATCGACCTGGTGTACCCGCCCGAGAACCGCCGCCTCTTCGCGCGGGTGCGCGAGCAGGGGCTCCTCCTCAGCGAGCTGCCGCCGGGCGAGCCGCCGGCCGCCGGCAACTTCCCGCGCCGCAACCGGCTGATCGCCGCGCTCAGCCGGGGCGTGCTGGTGGTGGAGATGGGGGAGAAGAGCGGGGCCCTGCACACGGTGACCTACGCGCTGGAGCAGGGGAAGGAGGTCTTCTCCGTCCCCGGTCCCATCGGCTCGCCCGCAAGCGCGGGGACCAACCAGCTGCTCAAGGAAGGGGCGCGGCTGGTCACCTCGGCGCAGGACATCCTGGAGGAGCTGCACGGAGTGGGGACGGGCGCCGTCCCGCGCCCCACCGCGGCGCAGGTGCCCGCCTTCCCCCTGGCCGCGGCGCCCGACGACCTGGCGCCGGACGAGGCGCAGGTGCTCTCCGTGCTCGGGCTCGACGAGCCGCAGCACGTCGACGAGCTGTCGGCCAAGACGGGGCTGGCGCCGAGCAACGTCCTCGCCGCGCTGCTGGGGCTGGAGCTGCGCGACCTGGCCGAGCAGCGCCCCGGCAAGCTCTTCGTGCGCCGATGAGCACGGCGCCGCGCGCGCTCTACGTGCACGTCCCCTTCTGCGTGCGCCGCTGCGCGTACTGCGACTTCGCCGTGCAGGCCATGCGCGAGGCGCCCACCGGCGACTGGCTCGACGCGGTGGAGACGGAGATGCGCCTCACGGCCGCCGAGCGCGGGTGGGAGCGGCCGCTGGCGCTGGACACGGTGTACGTCGGCGGCGGCACGCCCTCCATGCTGGCCCCCCACGCCATGGCGGAGCTGCGCGAGCGGCTGGCGCCGTACGCGCTGTGGGACGAGTCCACCGAGTGGACCTGCGAGGCCAACCCCGAGAGCTTCACGCCGGAGATCGCGCGGGCGTGGCGCGCCGCCGGGGTGAACCGCCTCTCCCTCGGCGCCCAGACCTTCCACGCGCCCGCGCTGCGCTGGATGGGGCGGCTGCACGGCCCCGAGGGCCCCGCCCGCGCCCTGGAGACGGCGCGCGCGGCGGGCTTCGGCAACGTGAGCGTGGACCTGATCTTCGGCCTCCCCGCTCGCCTGGGGCGCGACTGGGGGGCGGACCTGCACCGGGCGCTCCTGCTGGAGCCCGAGCACGTCTCGCTCTACGGCCTCACCGCCGAGGCGGGCGCCCCCCTCGGCCGCTGGGTGCTCGAGGGGCGCGAAGCGCTCGCCGACGAGGACCGCTACGCCGACGAGTTCCTGCTGGCGCACGAGCGGCTGTCCGCCGCCGGCTTCGAGCACTACGAGGTCTCCAACTTCGGCCTCCCCGGCCGGCGCTCGCGCCACAACTTCGTCTACTGGACCGGCGCTCCCTACGCCGCTCTCGGCCCCGGCGCGCACGCCTTCCATCCCCCGCTCCGGCGCTGGAACGTGCGTGGCTGGGACGCGTACCACGACGCGCTCGCCGCCGGCCGCCTCCCGGTCGAGGGGGAGGAGACGGTGGGCGAGGAGACCGCGCGGCTGGAGCGCGCCTGGCTGCGGCTGCGCACCGACGCCGGCTGGCCGCTGGCCGATGCCGGCGAGGCCGAGCGGCGCCTGGGCGAGGAGTGGGTCCGCCGCGGCTGGGCCGCGCTGAGCGGCGGCACCGTGCGCCTCACCGCCGAGGGGTGGCTCCTCCTCGACCGCCTGGCCGTGGAGATGGCCGCTGCGGCCGACGCCGAGCCCGCCGTGCTGCACGGATGACAGGGCGCCCCGCCGAAACGGCTCGCGCCGAGCCAGGGCGGCGCATTCCGCATCCCCCCGAACTTGCGTAGATTCCCCGGGTTTCGTGTGTTCCCCGATTCGCCCATGCCTGACGAACCGCTCACCGAGCGCGAGCACGCCATCCT
>DASUNK010000339.1:0-2404 GCA_036277195.1 Longimicrobiaceae bacterium
GGCGGCGCGCGCCGCCCGGCAGACGCTCTACGAGACGATGCGCGGCGCCCAGGCCGCGCCCGTGCGCGAGTTCGTGGAGCTGATGGAGGCGCTGCGCGCCGAGCACCGCGCCGTGCACGCCGCCCTCCAGGCCGGCGACACCGGGCGCACCCTGCACGGCTGGGTGCGCGAGCTGGTGAAGCGGGTGCGGCTGGAGGAGGCGGTGCGGGCCGAGCACGCCCGCGCCTCCGAGCGCGCCGCCGAGGTGCGGGTGGACGTGCTGCGCGAGTTCGTGGCCTCCATCGGCGCCTACGAGGAGCGCGCCTGGGGCGCCCGCCCCCTCCCCGACGAGGAGGAGGCCTGGGAGCCTCCCTCGCTGGCCGGCTTCCTGGAGCGGGTGTCGCTGGTGCAGGAGGACGACGACCGGCGCGACACCGCCGAGGAGGAGGAGCCCGACCGGGTGACGCTCCTCACCATGCACAGCGCCAAGGGGCTGGAGTTCGCCCACGTCTTCATCGTGGGGGTGGAGGAGGAGATCCTCCCGCACGCGCGCAGCGTGGAGGCGGCGGGCGGCGGTGCCGACGCCGTGGCCGAGGAGCGGCGGCTCTTCTACGTGGCGCTCACGCGGGCGCGGCACCGGCTCACCCTCTCCGGCTGCGCCACCCGCCGCCGCGGCGGCGACGTGCTCCCGCGCCAGCCCTCGCGCTTCCTCAAGGAGGTGCCGCCGGAGGTGGTGGAGCACCGCTCCGGCCGGCGCAGCTCCCTCTCCGCGGAGGACAGCCAGGCCATGAAGGAAGACTTCTTCGCGCGCATGCGCGAGCTGCTGGCGGGGTGAGCATGGCGCGCCTCGCCCTGGTCCACGACGACGACGCGCCCCCGGCCGAGGTGAAGGCCGTGGTCGACGGGCTCGACGCCTACAACCGGTCGTGCGTGGGCCCGGAGGACGGCACCCCGCTCCGCCTCTTCCTCCGCGACGAGCAGGGGGCGGTGGCGGGCGGGCTGCTCGCGTACGCCCTCTTCGGGTGGATGTTCGTGCAGATCCTCTGGGTGGACGGGCGCTGGCGGGGCGAGGGGTACGGCGAGGCGCTGCTGCGCCGGGCCGAGGAGGAGGCGCGGGCGCGCGGCTGCGGCTGGATCTGGCTGGACACCTTCACCTTCCAGGCGCCCGGCTTCTACCGCAAGCTGGGATACGAGGAGTTCGCGCGGCTCGACGACTTCCCCGCCGGGCACGCGCGCATCTACTTCAAGAAGCGCCTGGACGCCTGAGTCACCCGCGGGGGTTCCCCGCCCCCGCGAGCACCTCCATCACCGTCTCGTCGGCCACCGCGCACCCGGGGCGCCCCTCGCGCCCCACCGCGGGCCCGCCGATCCCCTCGATCAGCGCGTACTGCACCCGCCCCTCGCGCGCCTTCTTGTCCGCGCGCGTCCAGGGGATCAGGTCGTCGGCGCTCAGGTCCACCGGGAGCGAGGTGGGGAGCCCCAGCCGGGTGAGCACCGCGCGCAGCCGCGCCGCCGTCCCCGGGGCCGTCACCCCCACCCGCTCGCCGAGGCGCGCTTCCTCCACCATCCCGATCGCCACCGCCTCGCCGTGCAGCAGGGCGTAGCCGGAGAGCGACTCCACCGCGTGCCCCAGCGTGTGCCCGAAGTTCAGCAGCTGGCGCGGGCCCGCCTCGCGCTCGTCGCGGGCCACGATCTCGGCCTTGATCTCCACCGAGCGGTTGATGAGCCGGCAGAGCGCCTCGGGGTCGCCGGCCAGGAGCTGGTCCGCGCTGCGCTCGATCCAGTCGAGGTACCCCGCGTCGGCGATGGCGCCGTGCTTCACCGCCTCGGCCAGCCCCGAGCGCAGGTGCGCGTCCGGGAGGGTCTGCAGCAGGTCGGGGTCAACCAGCACGCAGCGCGGCTGGTGGAACGCCCCCACCAGGTTCTTCCCCGCCGGCGCGTCCACCCCCGTCTTCCCCCCCACCGAGGCGTCGATCATGGCCAGCAGGGTGGAGGGCACCTGCACCAGCGGGAGCCCGCGCATGTAGGTGGCCGCCACGAAGCCACCCAGGTCGCCCGGCACCCCGCCGCCGAAGGCGATCACCGCCGCGTCGCGCCCGATGCCGGCCTCCAGCATGGCGTCGGTCACCAGCGCCCAGGTCTCGCGCGTCTTGCGCGCCTCGCCCGCCGCGAAGGCGAAGACGTCGGCGCGCGAGCCGGCCTGGTGCAGCATGCGCGAGAGCTTCACCGCGTACAGCTCGGCCACGCGGTCGTCCGTCACCACGGCGTAGCGGTGCGCGGGGCAGAACTTGGAGAGGATGGTGGCGATGGAGGAGAAGAGCCCGCTCCCCACCAGCACCTCGTATCCCCGCCCCGCCCCCTCCGGGAGCCCCACCCGAATCCGTTCCGGCTTGCTCATACCTTTGCCTCGGTTCGCTGCCTCCGG
>DASUNK010000340.1:0-4856 GCA_036277195.1 Longimicrobiaceae bacterium
ACCTCGGGCGCCGCCCCCAGCCGCACCGGGATGAAGCTGAATCCCACCCCGCAGGTGACGAAGAGCGTGTTGCCGCGGATGCGGTAGATGCGCCGCGTCCCCGGCTCCGGCGTGCCGGGGAAGACCTCGGTGTTCAGCCAGGTGAGCCGGGGAGTGCCCGGCACCTCCACCTGCCCGCAGAAGGTGTGGCCCGAGAGGATGGCCGGGTACTTGTCCGTGGGCGCCAGCGCCGCGACCACCGGCATGTGCGTCAGCAGCACCGGCGAGGCGGGCAGCCCGGCGAAGACCTCCGCCTTCCGCCAGTCGGGGCGGCGCGCCAGGTACGGCTCCACCCCGGCGATGAAGGCCGTGTCGCCCTGGCGGATGTAGCGCGCGCGGGCGTTGCGGAGCACCGTCACCCCGGCGCGCGCCAGCGCCTGCACGGTGAGGATCTCGGTGCTGTCCACCGCCGCGCGCGGGTCGTCCTCGTCGTCGGCGTGGCCGAGCACGGCAAAGACCGGCTTCCCCCGCAGCGGCGCCAGCACGCGCTCCAGCGCGGCGTAGTCGCGCCCGCGGGCCACGTAGTCGCCCAGCAGCACGTAGATGTCCGGGCGCGCCGCCACCGCCTTCTCCACCGCGGCGCGGGCCACCTGCTCGTTGTCCGACCAGAGCCCCAGCTGGAAGTCCGAGAGCGCGGCGATGCGCATCCCGCTCCACCCCGGCGGCAGGTCGCGCACCTCGATCTCCACCGGCACCACGCGCACGTTCTCCACCGCGGTGGCCCCGTAGACGGAGCGTGGCGACAGCGAGTCGGGGACGGCCGCGTCCGCCCGGGCCGCGCCCCCGCGGGCGCCGCCCGCGTCGCGTCCGCACGCGGGGATCAGGAAGAAGAGGAGGGAGAGCGCCAGGGCGCCCAGGGTGCTCCGCATCGGCAGCCAATCGGTCCGGGAAGGAGGATCAGGGCAACCCGTCCGCCCCGAGCACGGCGTGTGCCAGGACGCACTTCGCACTTCGCACTTCGCACTTCGCACTTCGCCACGGCCGGGACTCAGGCGGAGAGGGGGAGCGCCTCCGCCCGCGCCGGGGGAACCGTGCTCGCCAGCTCGCCGGGGCGCCTGCGGAACCAGCTGGCCAGCAGCAGGATCTCGTCCACCTGGTGCCGCGGCACCAGCGCCCCCTTCGGCTCGGGGCGGCCGAAGTGCTCCTCGCACAGCCGCGCCAGCCGCCGCCGCTCGGCGTGCGACTGCGGCGCCGGGACCACCGCCCGCACCGTGCCGCGCCGCACCAGGTACACCCGGTGGTCGCCCTCCGCCCCCTCCACCCGGTAGAGGAAGGTCAGGCTGTCCAGCGCCTCGCGCAGGTGGCCGAACTCCTGGCGCAGCTGCTCCAGCCGGTGCAGCCGGTTGCGCAGCGAGGCGGCGTACTCGAACTCCCAGCGCTCGGCCGCCGCCAGCATCCGCTCGTTCAGCCAGCGCAGCGGCTCGTCGGCGTCGCCGTCGAGGAAGGCGCGCGCCAGCTCCACCCGCCGCCGGTAGTCGTCCTCGCTGCAGAGCGCCGCGCAGGGGCCGGCGCACAGCCGCAGCTCGAAGCGGTGGCAGCGCGGGACGTGCTCGAAGGCGAAGAGGTCCGGCTGGTCCGCGAAGCGGATCGGCGTGGTCAGCGCGCAGTCGCGCAGCCCCAGCAGGTCGTTCAGCTCGCGCACCGCGTCCACGATGCGCCGCCCGCCGCGGAAGGGGCCGAAGTAGCTGGCGCGGTCGTCCGCGACGGCGTGCACCACGTACAGCCGGGGCGCCCGCCCGTCGGTGAGCTTGAGGAAGGAGTAGCGGCCGTCGCGCTTGTGCTGGTAGTTCAGCCGGGGGCGGTGGCGCTTGATCAGCTCCAGCTCGCGCAGGAGCGCGGCGAACTCGCTTGGCTGGTACTCCCACTCCAGCGCGCGCGCCTCGCCGATGATGACGTGCGCCTTCTCCCCCCGCCGCGCGCGGAAGTAGGAGAGGAGGCGCGTGCGCACCCGCTTCGACTTCCCCACGTACACCACCTCGCCGTCCGGCCCCAGCATGCGGTAGATGCCGGGGGCGTTCCGGGCCTCACGCGCCTTTTCGCGCAGCGGGTGGGCGGGAGTCTGGCGGGGCACGGGAGGAGCACGGAGTGGACGGAAGAAAAGCCGAACACCGCGAAGATAGTCCGCCGCCCCGGGGCGCGAAAGAGGAACGGCGTCCGCGCGGCCGCCGAGCGGGCGCCGCACCCCAGGCGCCACCGGTGAGGCGGAATCACCCTCGTTTTAGGCCCATTTAAAACGCGAGGTCGTAAAACAAGCGATAAGTTTCGGTCCGAGCGTCATCATCAAACGGAAAGCCTCCTAGGTTCCGTGGGTGGCGGTAACCAACCACTCACTCACGGAGGAGGAGGCCCTGATGACTGCAACGCTTCGTCTGATCTTCGCCGTCCTGGCGCTCGCCCTGGGCGCCGCCGCGTGCAGCGGCTCGTCGCCGACCGGGGCGGAGGTGGAACGCGTGGAGGACCCCGCCGAGACCGGCTACGTGGGGCCCGGGACGTGACCTTCCCGGCGCGGGCTCACGCCGGCCGGCTCAGGCAGGCGTGAGCTCGCCCAGGGAGCGGATGAGCTCCTCGGTGAGAGGGGCGGGGACGGTGCCGGCGTCGGGGAGGGGGAGGTCCCGGTGGGTGCGGAGGGTGCGCTCGCGCTGGACCGTCTCCAGCACCGACTCGGCCAGCAGGCGCGACTTCCCCTCGTTGCGCTGCTCCGCCAGTTCCAGCGCCCGCTGCCCGGCGCGCTCGGCCAGGTGCCAGAGCCCCAGCGCCGAGGCGCCGCGGGCCAGGTCCAGGAGCGCCTGCGCGGCGCCCTCGCCGCACTCCTCGCGCTGCAGCAGCTGCAGCGCCTCGGCCCAGGCCTCGTGGAAGCGGTCGGCGTCGCCCACGTTGCCGGCGGCGCGGGCGATGCCGCCCACCGACACCACCCGCTCGCGCGGGAGGAGCTTCGGCGCCACCGCGCGCAGCACCGGGAGCGCCTGGGCGAAGTTCCCCCGGTCGATCCAGAACGAGGCCAGGTCCTGCGCCAGCGCGGGGAGGCGGGGGTGCCCCGGCCCGTACGCGCGCAGCGCTAGCGCGCACTGCTCCTCGGCGGCGTCCACCCGGCCGGTCTCGGCCTCGAGCACGAAGAGGCCGTGGTGCGAGAGCCCCACCACCGTCCACAGGCTGTTGCGCGAGGCGGCCCGCAGCGCGCGCGTGTAGAAGCGCCGCGCCGCGGGGAAGTTGCCGCGCGAGGTGTAGAGCTGCCCCAGCCCCACGAACGAGAGCGAGTAGATCGACCAGTCGCCGGCCTGCCGCGCGAGCGCGATGGTGCGCCGGTACCAGCTCTCGGCCCGCGCGTGCTCGGCGCGGCGCCGCGCCAGCCGGGCCACCTGGTACGAGCCGGCCGCGTCGCCGGGGGTGACGATCGCCGCCGCCTGGGCGAAGGCCAGCGACACCGCCAGCAGCCCCTGCCCGTCCGCCCACTCCGAGACCTCGCGGCAGGCGAGCGACACGTTCTCCTCGCGCATGTCCGCCGCGCTCCCCAGCATCCGCGCCAGCGTGCGCAGCGCCGGCTCCACCGCCGCGGGCGCCCCGGCCGCCAGGATCGCCGCCAGCCGCGACGGCTCGGCGCCGGGGGTGAACACCGTGGTGCGCTCCGCGATCGAGGCCTGCCCCCACAGCAGGGCGTCGCGGAGAGACTGCCAGAGGAGAAGACCCAGCTCGCCGTTCACTTCCTCCAGGACGCTCAGCCCCTCGAACACGTCCTCTCCGTGCGTGAGCGCGGGCGGCACCCGCCAGCGGCGTTCGGTTTTCCGCTTGGCAGGCTTGAACTTACGCTGTCTCATGGGCTGGCTGGAATGGAGCGTGGAGGGACGGCGGAAACATGGGGGTAAACGTAAGATATGTGAGAGCGGGGGCGAAGACCAGCCTTTTTGCGGGCGCGCGCGAAATTCAGTTCTGGCAGTGCTCGCAGAAGAAGGTGGAGCGCCCGCCCTGCACGATCCGGTGTACGGTTTTGCCACAGACGAGACAGGGTTCGCCGGCACGGTCGTACACCCGCAGGCGCTTTACGAACTCTCCCGGCTCGCCGCCGGCGTCGCGGTAGTCCAGGAGGGTGGTGCCGCGGAAGGCGATGGACTCGCGCAGCACCTCCTGCACCGCGTCGCGCAGGCGGCGGACCTCGGCGGGGGCGAGGGAGTCGGCGGGGCGGCGGGGGTCGATCCGCGCGCGGAAGAGCGCCTCGCTGGCGTAGATGTTCCCCACGCCCACCACCCGCTTCTGGTCCATCAGCCAGGTCTTCACCGCCACGCGCGAGCGCGCCGCCAGCGCGCCGAGCCGCTCCGGGGTGAAGGCGTCCGAGAGCGGCTCCACCCCCAGGGTGGCCTCCCACGTCCGCCACGCCTCGTCCGACATCCGCCAGAGCCGGCCGAAGCGGCGCACGTCGTGGTAGAGGAGGGTGCGTCCCCCGTCCAGCTCCAGCCGCACGCCGGGGTGGGAGGGGAGCGGGTCGCCCCGCCGGGCGACGAACAGGCGCCCCGTCATCCCCAGGTTCACCAGCAACCGCTCGCCGCCGTCGAGCGGCATCACGATGTTCTTGGCGCGGCGGGTGACGCTCGCGATCGTCCTCCCCCGCAGCGCGCGGGCGAAGGAGGCGGGGGGCTCGTCGGCGATCAGGTTGGCGTGGAGCACCTCCACCCGCCGGATGCGCGCGCCGGGGAGGGTCTCCGCCAGGCCGCGGACGATGGTCTCGACCTCCGGCAGCTCAGGCATGGGCCGCCTCCGCGCGCGCGGCCTCGCGCCAGCCGATGTCGCGGCGGAAGTGGCTCCCTTCGAAGCGGATGGCCTCGGCC
>DASUNK010000341.1:0-7385 GCA_036277195.1 Longimicrobiaceae bacterium
CGATGCGATCTCGGCCAGGCTCTCCGCGCGCCGGGCGTAGAGGAACCCGAGCAGCGCCAGGAGGGGGATGGCCGCCACCGCGCCGAGCGTGTAGCGGGCCAGGCCGTACTGCAGCGCCCGGCGCAGCACGCGCTGCAGGTCGAGCGCGCGGTGCGCCAGCACGGCGTAGGCGGTGACGAGGGGGATGGCGTAGATGCCCGGGTAGGTGATCAGGGCGGCGACGCGCTCTCCCTCGGGCGTCTCCATGAACCGCCAGAGCGCGGGGATGAAGGCGGGGAGGATGGAGAAGGCGAGGATCGGCGCCGCGCCGAGCGCCAGCCCCCCGACCATCGTCCACACCCGGCGGCGCTCGTCCGGCGAAGCCCGGCGCGCCTGGCGCACGGCGTAGAAGAAGGCCGGCACCAGGGCGCCGTAGAGGAGCGGCCAGAAGAGGCTCCCGCTGGTGTCGCGCCCGAACCAGCGGTCGAGCGCGCCTTCCGCGGGAACGCCGAGGGCCAGCGCCAGGTTGGCCGCGAAGAGCCAGGCGCCCAACGCCAACGCGACGCCCGCCATCCCCCGGAAGAGCCAGCCGCGCCGCTGCACGCGCGGGGTGCGGGGGAAGTCTCGCACGAACATCCAGAAGAGGTACGTCTTGAACGCCTCGACGTGGACGCGCGACAGGAAGCGGAGCGCGGGCGCGAAGGGAGGATCGGCGTCCGCCCACAGGTTCAGCAGGCGGCCGGTGAAGGTGGAGGCGACCAGCAGGAAGAACACGCCAAGCGAGACCGCGCGGCGGTCCCGCCTTCCCATGACGAGGAGGAAGAGTGCGGTGCCGGAAAAGACGAGGACGTGGGCGAAGTACAGGGCCGGCGGGATCTCCTTCTCGTCCGGGGGGACGAAGAGCCCGCCGACGCTGAGCACCGCCTTCGCCAGCGCGATGATCGCGATGACGCGGATCCAGCCGGGGATCGCGACGGACGTACTTCCGGTCGCGGCTGAAGCTTGAAAAGGGGCGAGCCTTGCGTGAACCAACCGGTCGTCCGGGTTAATGTTCTGCAATCCATTCCTTGCGGAAACGGTGCACCGCTACGAGCCGGGCCGCCGATCCATTCAGGTAGGATCTGGCAGGTTTCCAAGCAAGCGTTGGGCTTCGGCCCACTCGTCGCGGTTCGCCACCTCTACGTCGTTGAGCGGATATCCCTCGCACACCTTGATGAGCTCTGGCCTGCAATCGGGTGACTGGTAAAACAAGACCACGAAGTCAGTGAGCCACTTCAGGTCATTCCCATTCAGGGTCAGGCTTGCATCCGGGATAAGATGGATGAGGTGTTCGACGTAACCCAAACGGCGGAGTGCGGAGTCCTTGAGTGGAAGCCAGACCCTCGGATCGCGCGCAATCGCATACCCAGCAGTCCAACTGAAGATATGCTCCAGCATGCGCTTTCCGGTGTCGTCGAGGTTAGTCCCGGTCGCGATCCAGGCCGCTTGGAACTCTAGTCTTGCCGCCTCAAGAACTCCGTTGCTCATGGTCATTCTCCGAAAAGGGTGAAACGGGCGCCCTCGATGTGTGCCACGACCATGCGGTAGCGGGTAGCTTATCCGCCTCGCAGTTCCGTCCTGCCGAGACCGCTCGAGTCTCGGGCAGACATGTCGAACCTCCACTACCTCATTCCGGGATGTGCCCGGGGAAGGTCGAGCTGCAGAGAGTCAAACTTCCTGATGTTTTGTCGCGATCCGTGGCGTCGCAGCTATCCGTCACGTCGGAACAGGTCCCACCTGATAGGCTTCGCAGACTTTCACGCGACCCCGGTCACATTCAGTTTTCTTGTAAAAGAGGATGACGCGATCCGCGGAAGTGGCCAGCGCCGACTCGGTAACCTGGCCGTCGCAGGAATTCCGTCGCGCGAGCCTGGCGATTTCCCTCACCCGCCCGAGCGCGAAGGTCCCCTGGTCCTTCCAGGCGTCGGGGTACTTCGCGATCGCGTATCCCAGCGTGAGCGTGAAGATCTCAGCGAGCTTTCTCTCCGCCTCGGGGCTCAGCGGAAGCCGGCAGACCGCACGGAACGTCTCATCAAACGCCTCCCGGGCCTCCAGGAGATCGTCGGCCGCGCTGGCTACGATCGGCTGGTCTGCTCGAGAGCCTGGATTGTCGTCGCTCATTGTCGTTTCCCCTCGGAAGCACGGTGAAAACCGGGAGCCGACGGAGGGGAAGCATGCCGGCTCACCGCCTACGCATATTTCCGCATCAGCTCTGCGTCGTCATCGAGGATCAATCAGGAAGGTCCTCGAGAAATTTTTCTGTGTCCTCCCACTGCTCACGCTCCGTCACCTCATCCTTGTCTAACGGGTATCCCCGGCACACCTTGACGTCCGGCGAATTCTTGGGGCACGTCTTGGAATAGTAATAGACCACGAAGTCCGTGGCCCACTTCAGCCAGAACCCCGTAACCGGCTGGGTCAACTCATGGAGCTTGATGACTTCCGCAACGTAGGTCAGACGGCGGAGCGTAGGCTTCTTGAGGAGCAGCCAATCGGACGGCTTCATAGCGACGGCATGTCCGGCTGTCCAATTGAAGATCGACTCCAGCATGTCGGAGCCACTCTCGTCGAGTGGGATTTTGGTATCGGTGAAAGCCTTGTGAATTCATCCTTCGCCTGCTTGATCACCTCATCCGTCTTTTTCATTTTTCCCTCACAGGAAAGGATATAAACAAGCTCCCACACCGGACAACAAGACCTCGAGTGGATCACGACACTCGCCTCGACCCCGCAGGCTACACGTACTCCCGCATCAACTCCTCCAGCGCGGCACCTCCGGGACAGAGGTCTTCGTAGGGCAGGCTCACCAGCGGCGCATCCACCGTCTCGTTGAGCGCGTGCATGTCGTCCGCGTTCTGCTCCACGTAGAGCAGCCCCGTCACCACCTCGCCCGCCGCCTGCAGCCGCTGCACCGTGGCGTACGCCGCCTCGCGGTCCGTGGGGTCGTAGTCCGCCCCCACCTTGCGGAAGCGCACCGTGCTCCCGTCGTGCATCCGCACCTCGCGCGCGCTCCCCTCCGGGTAGCTGGCCTCGATCTCGTGGCGCAGCGGCACGTAGTCCACCGGCGCCACCTCGTGGTAGCGCTCGCGGGTGGAGCGGTAGCTCTTGGTGGAGCCCTCGTGGTCGTTGAAGGTGACGCAGGGCGAGATCACGTCCACGAAGGCGAACCCGCGGTGCGCGATCCCCGCCTTCAGCAGCGGGACGAGCTGCTCCTTGTCGCCCGAGAAGCCGCGCGCCACGAAGCTGGCCCCCAGCGTCAGCGCCAGCAGCACGGGGTCGATCGGCCGCTGCCGGTTCACCTCGCCCCGCTTGGCCTTCGTCCCCACGTCGGCCGAGGCGGAGAACTGCCCCTTGGTGAGGCCGTACACGCCGTTGTTCTCCAGCACGTAGAGCAGGTCCACGTTGCGGCGCACCGCGTGGCAGAACTGCCCCAGCCCGATGGAGAGCGAGTCGCCGTCGCCGGAGATGCCGATCAGCACCAGCTCGCGGTTGGCGGCGCCCGCCCCGGTGGCCACCGCCGGCATGCGCCCGTGCACGGAGTTGAAGCCGTGCGCCTGGCGGACGAAGTAGGCCGGCGTCTTCGACGAGCAGCCGATCCCGCTCAGCTTGGCCACGCGGTGGGGCTCGACGTCCAGCTCGAAGAAGGCCTGCACCACCGCCGCGGTCACGCTGTCGTGCCCGCACCCCGCGCAGAGGGTGGACATCGCCCCCTCGTAGTCGCGGCGGGTGAGCCCGAGCGCGTTGGTGTGCAGCCCGGGGTGGCGGACAGGGGGCTTGGCGATGGAGCTCATGCGGGCACCGGGGCCGGGAGCTGCGAGAGGACGCCTTCCACCACGCTGCGGGCGCTGAGCGGCACGCCGCCGTAGTCGCGCACCGAGAGGAGCGTATCGCCCGGCACGCCGGTCTCCAGGATCAGCAGCGAGCGGAGCTGCCCGTCGCGGTTCTGCTCCACCACGAAGGTGCGCTCGTGGGCGCGCAGGAACTCGCCCACCGCGTCGGAGAAGGGGAAGGCGCGCACCCGCAGGTAATCGACCGAGACCCCCTGCTCCGCCAGCCGGTCGAGCGCCTCCAGCACGGCCCCGTGCGTGCCGCCCAGCGCCACGATCCCCAGCGGGGAGCCGCCGTCGCGCAGCCGCACCTCGGGCGCGGGGACGGCGTCCGCCGCCGTCCTCAGCTTGCGCGCCAGCCGGTCCACCACCTTGGCGTAGGCGGCCGCGTCCTCGGTGTAGGCGCCGTGCTCGTCGTGCCCGGAGCCGCGGGTGAAGTACGCCCCCTTGGGGTGCACGCCGGGAAGGGTGCGCCAGGGGATGCCGTCGCCGTCCACGTCCAGGTACCGGCTGAACTTCTCGATCCGCGCCAGCGCCTCGGCGTCCAGCACCTTGCCGCGGTCGGGGCGGTAGGCGTCGTCCCACTCCAGGCGCGGCACCATCCAGTCGTTCATCCCGATGTCCAGGTCCGAGACCACGAACACCGGCGTCTGGAAGCGCTCCGCCAGGTCGAACGCCTGCACGGCGGCGTGGAAGCACTCCGCCGGGTCCGCCGGGAAGAGGGCGATATGCTTCGTATCCCCATGCGACGCGTAGGCGATGGAGAGGAGGTCCGCCTGCTGGGTGCGCGTGGGCATCCCGGTGGAGGGCCCGGTGCGCTGCACGTCGAAGAAGACGGCGGGGACCTCGGCGTAGTAGGCCAGGCCGATGAACTCGCCCATCAGCGAGATCCCCGGCCCCGCCGTGGGGGTGAAGGCGCGCGCCCCCGCCCACCCGGCGCCGATCACCACGCCGGCCGCCGCCAGCTCGTCCTCGGCCTGCACGATGGCGTAGCGCTTCCTCCCCGTCTCCGGGTCGGTGCGGAAGCGCTTGCAGAAGCCGGTGAAGGCGTCCATCAGCGAGGTGGCGGGGGTGATGGGATACCAGGCCCCCACGGTGGCGCCCGCGTAGACGCACCCCAGCGCGGCGGCGGTGTTGCCGTCGAGCAGCACGTGCCCCGCCGTGCCGTCCATCGTCTCCAGCCGGATCGGGAGCGGGGAGGCGAAGTGCTGGCGGGCGAAGTCGTAGCCCAGGTGCAGGGCGCGGAAGTTGGAGTCCACCAGCTTGGGCTTGCGCCCGTACTCCTCACGGATCAATCCCCCGATCACCTCCAGGTCGATGTCCAGCAGCGCCGCCAGCGCGCCGGTGTAGGCGATGTTCTTCATCAGGGTGCGCTCGCGGCTCCCCTGGAACGCCGCGATGCACATCTCCCCCAGCGGGACGCCCAGGAAGGTGACGTCGCCGCGCAGCAGCGCCCGCTCCAGCGGCCACGACGAGTCGTGCAGCAGCCAACCGCCGGGGCGCACCTCGGCGATGTCGCGCGCGTAGGTGGCCGGGTTCATGGCCACGATCAGGTCGAAGTCCGGCGTGCGCGCGGTGTAGCCGTCGCGGCTCACCCGGATCTCGTACCAGGTGGGGAGCCCCTGGATGTTGCTGGGGAAGACGTTCTTCCCCGAGACCGGGATCCCCATGCGGAAGATGGCCTGGCGCAGCAGCGAGTTGGCGCTGGCCGAGCCGGTGCCGTTGACCGTCCCCACCTTGAAGGCGAAGTCGTTCACCCGCGACCCGTCGTCCGCCGGGGGCGGGTGCCCGCCGTTGGGCGCGGGCTCGCCGCCCACGATGCGGCCTACGCGTACGTCGGGCATGCGGGCTTCCCGGCATAGGGGGTGAGCAGGTCGAAGCGGCGCATGTCCCAGGCGGCGGTGGGGCAGCGGTCCGCGCAGAGGCCGCAGTGCAGGCAGATGTCCTCGTCCTTGTACATCAGCCGCGCCGTCTGCGGCAGGGGCGCGGAGGCGTAGAGCGCCTGCTGCGGGTTGAGCGCGGGGGCGGAGAGGCGCAGCCGCACCTCCTCCTCCTCGCCGTCGTAGGTGATGGTGAGGCAGTTGACGGGGCAGACGTCGATGCAGGCGTCGCACTCGATGCACAGCTCGGTCGTGAAGTGCGTCTGCACGTCGCAGTTCAGGCAGCGCTCCACCTCGCGGCGCGTCTGCTCGGCGTCGAAGCCCAGCTCCACCTCGGTGTCGAGCCGGGCGAAGCGGGTGTCGAGCCCCACGTGCACCATCTTCGTGCGCGGGACGGGGCTGTAGTCGTTGCTGTACTGCCAGGCGTGCATCCCCAGCTTGGTGCTCACCAGGTTCATCCCGTACGGCGGGCGCTCGCCGAGGGGGACGCCCTCGCAGAGGTTGTGGATGGAGATGGCGGCCTGGTGCCCGTGCTCCACCGCCCAGATGATGTTCTCCGGCCCCCACGCCGCGTCGCCGCCGAAGAAGACGCCGGGGCGCGTGCTCTGGAAGGTGACGCGGTCCACCACCGGCATGTCCCACTCGTTGAAGGCGATGCCGATGTCGCGCTCGATCCAGGGGAAGGCGTTCTCCTGGCCGATGGCGAGCACCACCGTGTCGCAGGGGATGACGACGGTGTCGATCACCGCGCTCTTCTGCCGCCCGTCCGGGGTCTCGAACCAGTCGAGGCGCTCGAACTCCATCCCCACGATGCGCCCGTCCTCGATGACGAAGCGCTTGGGGGCGTGGTTCTCGACGATCTCGACCCCCTCCTCCTCGGCGTCTTCCAGCTCCCAGGGCGAGGCCTTGAAGTGGGGGCGCGAGCGGCGGGCCATCACCTTCACGTCGGTGGCGCCCAGGCGCTTGGCGCTGCGGCAGCAGTCCATGGCCGTGTTCCCCACCCCGATGATGAGCACCCGCGGCTCCACCTGGTCCACGTGCCCGAAGTGGATGGACTCCAGCCAGTCGATGCCGATGTGCACGTGGTCCGGGTCGTCCCAGCGGCCGGGGATGTCCAGCTCCTTCCCCTTGGGCGCACCGCTGCCGACGAACACCGCGTCCCACCCCTCGTCCACCAGCGCCTTCAGCGACGTGATCGGCGAGCTGTAGCGCACCTCGACGCCGCCGATGCCGGTGATCATCTCGATCTCCTCGTCCAGCACCTGGCCGGGGAGGCGGAAGGCGGGGATGTTGGTGCGCATCAGGCCGCCGGGGCGGTCCAGCTTCTCGAAGATGACGCACTCGTAGCCGAGCGGCGCCAGGTCGTTGCACACGGTGAGCGACGCCGGCCCGGCGCCGACCAGCGCGATGCGGCGGCCGTTGCGCACCGGCGGGGCCTGGGGGAGGTGCTGGCGGACCACCTCGTCGTCGCGCAGGTCCGACGCCACGCGCTTGAGCCGGCAGATGGCGACCGGCTTGCCGTCGACGCGGGTGCGGCGGCAGGCGGGCTCGCAGGGGCGGTCGCAGGTGCGCCCCAGGATGCCGGGGAAGACGTTGGACTCGCGGTTGAGGAGGTACGCCTCGGTGTGGCGCCCCTGGGCGATGAGACGGATGTACTCGG